>JBOFIL010000101.1:0-2814 GCA_051650165.1 Allobosea sp. | reverse complement strand
ATCTCGTCGGTGCGGATTTGCAGCTCCACACGCTGCCGGCCCGGCCCGACCACGGTGGTGTGCAGCGAGCGATAATCATTCTGCTTCGGCGTCGAGAGGTAGTCCTTGAAGCGCCCCGGCACCATCGGCCATGTGGTATGGATCAGTCCGAGCGCCGCATAGCAATCTCCCGGTTCCTTCACGATGATGCGGAAGCCGAAGATATCGGAGAGCTGCTCGAAGGCGATGGATTTGCGCTCCATCTTCTTCCAGATCGAATAAGGGCGCTTGGAGCGGCCCGAAACCCGCGCGGTGATACCTTTGGCGCTAAGTTTGGCGTTGAGATCTTCCTCAATGCTGAGGATCACCTGGTTATTCTCGTCAGCTAGCTCGGCAAGGCGTGTGGTGATCGCGGTCCATGCATCGGGGCTGATATGGCGGAAGGAAAGCTCCTCAAGCTCTTCGCGGATTTCCTGCATGCCCATGCGGCCAGCGAGCGGCGCGTAGATTTCCACCGTCTCTTCCGCAATGCGCAGGCGCTTGTCAGGCCGCATATGCTCAAGCGTGCGCATGTTGTGGAGCCTGTCAGCCAGTTTGACCAAGAGCACGCGAATATCGCTGGCGATGGCGAGCAGCAGCTTGCGGAAATTCTCGCCTTGCTGGGCTTTTTTCGAGACCAGATCGAGTTTCTTGATCTTGGTCAGGCCCTCGACAAGCTGGCCGATCTGCTTGCCGAACAGCCGGTCGATCTCCTCGCGCGTCGCGTCCGTATCCTCAATGGTGTCATGCAGCACGGCGGCGACGATGGTCGCGTCATCGAGCTTCAGATCGGTGAGAATAGCGGCGACTTCGAGCGGATGTGTGAAATACAGATCGCCGGAGGCACGCATCTGCGCACCATGTTTCTGCATGGCGTAGACATAGGCACGGTCGAGTAAATCCTCATCGGCATTCGGGTTATAGCTTTTGACCCGCTCGACGAGTTCATATTGCCGCATCATGGTTCTTGTCTGGGCTATCCGCCTGATCTCCGGCGCGTCATGTCGCGCATGCCTTGAACTATAGCGGGAAGCGCCCCCATCGCGGCAAGCTCGAATTCACCCAAAAACTTCAATCACTGCAAAATACGACAGATCGAAACAGTGAACAGGCACGCGATGCTCAGCAAAAAGCCCGGCGCTTGGCCGGGCTTTTCGAAACGCAGCAAATGACTACCGGCAATCAGCCCTCATCATCCGAATCGGCGCTCTGCGAAGGCGCAACGAGGCCATCAAGGCCGCGAAGCAGGTCTTCCTCGCTCATGCGGTCGAACTGGCTGGCCGAATCGGAGCTGGCCTGCTCGATCATCGGCACGGCCTCGGCTTCGGGCTCATCCACCTCGACATGCTTCTGCAGCGAGTGGATCAGTTCCTCGGTGAGATCAGCCGGGATGAGCTTCTCATCGGCGATCTCGCGCAGCGCCACGACGGGGTTCTTGTCATTGTCGCGGGCCACGAGGATCTGGCTGCCTGAGCCGATCATGCGGGCGCGGTGGCTGGCGAGCAGCACGAGATCAAAGCGGTTATTGACCTTGTCGATGCAATCTTCGACGGTAACGCGGGCCATGGAGAGCGTCCTCGCACATCAGCGGGTGATTGGAATGAGAGCGGTGCATACACGCGCGCCGGCTTGATGGCAAGGATTCGGATGGCAAGGATTTGCGCCCAGCGCCAGCCATGGCTTTAATCCAGCCCAGGCTTAAATCACGTCATGCCAGCGCGCTTGAGCCGCACCACCGCCAGATCGAGCGCCGAGAGAAACGCCGAGCGGTCCCGCGCTGAAAAGGGCGGCGGGCCCGATGTGATCGTGCCGGCAGAGCGCAGGCCGTCCATCAGGTTGCGGGTTGCCAGCGCCATGCCGATGGAATCGGGCGTGAATGGCCGGCCATTGGGGGCAATCACATCCGCGCCTGCCTTGACGCAACGCGCCGCCAGCGGCACGTCTGCGGTGATCACTATGATGCCGCGCCGCGCGCGCTCCGCAATCCAGTCATCGGCCGCATCGAGACTGGCGCCAACCACCACCCGCTGGATCAGCACATCACGCGGAATGTTGATGGGGCTGTTGGCAACCACCGTTGTCATAAGCGCGTGCCGGCCAGCCACACGGTACACCTCATCCTTCACGAAGCATGCATCGGCATCAACCAGGATCCAGATACCGCTTGGCTGTTCTGTGTTCACCTTGTCCAGATTCATCTTGGCTCTTTTGCAGTATGGCCTGTCGTACAATGCCTGATTGTTATGCCCAGCATAACAGCAAACCTCTTCCCCAGCCGGCCTGTCCTCCGTTACACGAGAGCTGGTTTCTGTTCGGAGTTCAATGATGACATCAAGGACGGGCATGACATCAAGAGTTGGCCATCTTCGGCTCGGCGTGAACATTGATCACGTCGCCACCATCCGCAATGCGCGCGGCGGCCTGCTGCCAGATCCGGTGCGTGCGGCCCATCTGGCGGTGGCGGCTGGCGCTGATGGCATCACGGCGCATCTGCGCGAAGATCGTCGCCATATCCGTGATGCAGACATGGCAAGGCTGGCGCGTGAACTCACTGTGCCGCTCAATTTCGAGATGGGTGCCACCGATGAAATGATCGCGCTGGCTTGCGCGCTGAAGCCCCATGCAGCTTGCCTGGTTCCCGAGAAGCGCGAGGAACGCACCACCGAGGGCGGGCTTGATGTGGTGGGGCAGGCGGGCACGCTTGCCGGAAAGATTGCGGTATTGCGCGAGGCTGGTTGCCGCGTCTCGCTGTTCATCGAACCAGATGAAGCGCCGATCCGCGCTGCGAAGGCACTG
>JBOFIL010000100.1:0-1528 GCA_051650165.1 Allobosea sp. | reverse complement strand
GGAGCGCCCTTTCACCGACGAAAAGCTGAAAGCGGCCCTGAAGCGCCTCGCGCGCGGCGCTGTCGAGGATGTGCTGGCGGCAGTTGGGCGCGGCGAGATGTATTCCGGTGATGTGGTGCGCGCGGTCTATCCTGACCTTGAGCCCGAAAAGCGTGCCGCCCTCGATGCTGGCATAGGCCCCGGCTGGTTCGGCCTGAAAAAGGGCGAGAATCTGAAGTTCAAGGTCGCGGATGGCGAGGCTGGCGATGTCGCCATCCCCGTGCGCGGGCTCGATTCCAATCTGCCGGTGCGCTTTGCCGTGGGCGGGGCTGTGCCGGGGGATCGTATCGTCGGCATTTTCACCGCTGGCGAGGGCGTGACCATCTACCCGATCCAGTCCAGCTCGCTCGCTGATTTCGACAATGAGCCGGAGCGCTGGCTCGATGTGCGCTGGGATCTGGATGAGCGCCACCCGCAGCGCTTCCCGGCCAGGATCGCACTGAAATCCATCAACGAGCCCGGCACGCTGGCGCAAATCAGCCAGACCATCGCCGAGCATGGCGGCAATATCGATGCTGTCAGCATGTTCCGCCCCAGCCCGGATTTCACCGATATGCGTATCGACATGACCGTTTGGGATCTCAAGCACCTCAACGCGATCATCGGCGAATTACGCGAGAAGCCTGTGGTCTCCAAGGTCGAGCGCGTGCTGGAATAGGCGTGATCGGCTGAGGATAAGCCAGCTGCGCCAGCTTGACCTCACAGCAGCAGCGCGCGAAGCGGAATGCGGTTTTCAGGATGGATACAAGCTTATGAACGCTGATGAGGTTCTCGCCGAATTCCGTGCAGCCGGCGCGTTGCTAGAAGGGCATTTCATCCTGTCCTCTGGCCTTCGCAGCCCCGTGTTCTTGCAGAAGATGTTTGTCTTCATGGACCCGCACCGCACGGAAAAGCTCTGCAAGGCGCTGGCGGCCAAGATCGAGGCTCAATTCGGCAGGGTCGATTACGTGGTCTCGCCAGCCGTCGGCGGCATCGTGCCGGGCTATGAGACGGCGCGGCACCTCAACGCAAAGGCGATTTTTGTCGAGCGCGAGGATGGGCAGTTTCGCCTGAGGCGCGGCTTTGCCATCCCCAAGGGCGCGCGCGTGGTGATGGTGGAGGATATTGTCACGACGGGGCTTTCCTCGCGTGAATGCCTTGCTGCCATCGCATCCGAGCCGGGCACGATTCTTGGCGCGGCCTGCCTTGTGGATCGCTCTGGCGGCAAGGCAGAGATCGGTGCGCCGCTTGTCAGCCTCGTCAAGCTCGACATTCCGGCCTATGCGCCGGATGCGCTACCGCCCGAACTGGCCGCCATTCCGGCCATCAAGCCCGGAAGCCGAGGCCTGAGCGTATAAATTCGCCGCTTTTTGCCAGTAATTGCGCTTGACGCTTGGCTGCCATCAGTCGATACGACGACTATTGTTTGATCAATTGCCCGACGCTTCATGGATTGGCCACATTGCCTGATGAACCGCGCGGCGCATGTTTTGGAGACGCGCTGACATGA
>JBOFIL010000099.1:0-3438 GCA_051650165.1 Allobosea sp. | reverse complement strand
AGGTGGAGGGCCGGCCAATGCCGAGTTCTTCCATGCGCTTGACGAGGCTCGCCTCGGAGTAGCGCGGCGGCGGCTCGGTGAAATGCTGCGTGGTGGTGATGGATTTGCGGGTCAGCGACTCGCCATCGCGCATGGGCGGCAGGCGCTTGCTCTCCTCATCCTCTTCATCATCCTTGCCTTCCTGATAGAGCTTCAGGAAACCATCGAAGAGCACAACCTGGCCGGTGGCGCGCAGATCCAGCCGGCGCAAGCCCGCATCGGCGGCAATGTCCACCGTGGTGCGCTCCATCTGGGCGCTTTCCATCTGGCTCGCCATGGTGCGAATCCAGATCAGCTCATAGAGCCGTGCCTGTTCAGGCTCCAGCTGGCGGATGACATGCGAGGGCAGGCGGCCCATATCGGTGGGGCGGATCGCCTCGTGGGCCTCCTGCGCATTTTTGGCTTTCACCGTGTATTTGCGCGGCACTGATGGCAGATAGGTCTCGCCGAATTCCTTGGCGATGACGCGGCGCACGCCCGCAACCGCCTCAGGGGCCATATCGACGCCGTCGGTGCGCATGTAGGTGATGAGGCCGACAGTCTCGCCGCCGACATCAATGCCCTCATAGAGGCGCTGCGCGATCTGCATGGTGCGGGCGGGCGCAAGGCCCAGCTTGCGCGAGGCCTCCTGCTGAAGTGTCGAGGTGGTGAAGGGCGGCTGCGGATGGCGCTTGACCGGCTTTGCCTCGACATTGCTCACGCGGAATGTCGCTTTCAGCAAATCCTGCTTGAAGGCCTCAGCTTCTGCGCCTGAGCCTACATCGAGTTTCTGCACCTTCTTGCCGTCAGCCCCAACGAGCCGCGCATCGAACTCGGCATTGGTGCCAGTGGCGAGGCGGGCCAGAATGCTCCAGTACTCGCGGGCGGTGAAGGCCTCGATCTCGCGCTCGCGGTCACAGACCAGCCTGAGCGAAACGGATTGCACGCGGCCCGCTGATTTCGCGCCAGGGAGCTTGCGCCACAGAACGGGCGAGAGCGTGAAGCCGACGAGATAATCCAGCGCACGGCGCGCAAGATAGGCATCGACCAAAGCCTGATCGATCTCTCTAGGCTTGGCCAAAGCCTCCATCACAGATGATTTGGTGATGGCGTTGAAGGTGACGCGCTCTACGGGGATGCCTTTCAGCGCCTTCTTGTCTTTCAAGGCTTCCAGCACATGCCACGAGATGGCTTCGCCCTCACGGTCCGGGTCAGTCGCGAGGATCAGCTTGTCAGCACCCTTCAGCGCCTTGGCGATCTCGGCCATCTGCTTGGCGCCGCGGCCTTCAAGCTCCCAGCGCATGGCAAAATCGGCTTCGGGATCAACCGAGCCATCCTTGGGCGGCAAATCGCGGATATGGCCGAAGGAGGCCAGCACCTCATACTCGCTGCCAAGATACTTGTTGATGGTCTTGGCCTTGGCGGGGGACTCGACAACGAGGAGCTTCATGAGGTGAAAACTGTCTCTCTGGCTAACAAAAAAGCGAACAAATGCGGCGTTTTGTGGCACTCAAGCCACATGACTACACTGCCCACGAAGCGCGGATACATGGTGCCAAGGCGTCCCTAAGTCAAATAGGGGCGACCTGACAAAGCTTGCAGGCGGTACAATAGGCGTGTTTCAAAATCAGAAAATTGTCAGTGCTGGCATCGGTGATGGCTTTACCTCAGCCTGTGGCGGCGTCAGCATCGCGCAATCCAGTTGGAGTATCGCCTTGTCCCAGCCAATCCTGACCAAACGCATCACTGCCAGCGATATTCGCGCCCGCAAGGGCGCTGAGCCCGTGGTGTGTCTCACGGCCTATCACGTGATCATGGCGCGGCTCTGCGATGAGGCGTGTGATGTTTTGCTGGTCGGCGATTCGCTTGGCATGGTGATGCATGGCATGGCCTCTACCGTGCCGGTCAGCCTCGACATGATGATCCTGCACGGGCAGGCGGTGATGCGTGGCTCGTCCCGCGCGCTGGTGGTCGTCGATATGCCTTTTGGCTCCTACGAGGCCTCGCCGGAGCTGGCCTTTGCGGCGTGTGCGCGGGTGATGCAGGAGACCGGATGCGGCGCAGTGAAGCTGGAGGGCGGGGTTCGCATGGCACCGACAATCCGCTTCCTTGTCGAGCGCGGCATTCCGGTGATGGGCCATGTCGGGCTGACGCCGCAGGCGGTGAATGTGCTTGGCGGCTTCAAGGCGCAGGGGCGCGCCGAAGCTGATTGGGCCGCGATCATCGCAGATGCAAAGGCTGTCGCGGAAGCTGGCGCCTTCTCGGTTGTTGTCGAGGCGGTGGCGGAGCCGTTGGCGGTGCGCATCACGCGGGAGGTGTTGATTCCCACCATTGGCATCGGGGCATCAAGCGCTTGTGATGGGCAAATCCTCGTCACCGAAGATATGCTGGGTTTCTCGGAGAAGAGCCCGAAATTCGTGCGGCGCTTTGGCGAGTTGGGCGAGGCGGCGCGCGCTGCCATCAAAGCCTATGCTGATGAGACGCGGGCGCGGACATTTCCCGCTGAGGCCGAGACATATGCGATGAAGAAGCAATAGCAGCCAATAGGACATGCCAATGCCAGTTCGCAAGACATACACAGGCGGCTGTCTGTGTGGATGGATCAAATTCGAGGCAATTGGCCCAGCCCTGAAGCCGCACACATGCTCATGCAAGATGTGTCAGCGCCATACGGGCGCGCTGACCGCAGCCTGGGTGGAATTTCCCGCAGAGGATGTCTCATGGACAGGCGAGGGTGGCCGGCCTTCGACATGGCGCTCATCGGATTATTCCAGCCGCTCCTTCTGCCCAAAATGCGGCAGTTCGATCGGTGCGATTGATGACAATCCGGTTGTGGCCTTGCTGCTTGGGACATTTGACAAGACGAATCACAAAGAGCTGGCCGCCACTGCGCACAGCTTCAAAGGCGCGCGTCCGCGCTGGTGGGGCGTTGAGGTGAGGAACGACGAATGATGTCCCCTGCCACCATCGAGATCATCGGCATGGTTGCAGCGGTGCTGACAACGGCGTGCTGGGTGCCTCAGGCGGTGCGCACCATCCGCACCAAGGAGACGCGCGGCATCTCGCTTTGGGCGCAGATCCTGCTGGTTTGCGGCATCGCGCTCTGGCTGGTTTATGGCCTGCTCATCATGTCGTGGCCTTTGATCTTCGCCAACACGGTCACGTTTGGCCTGGTCGCGATCATCCTCACCTTGAAGCTGCGCTACGGGTAACGCCGCCTGTGATTTCGTCCACCGCTGCCGCGATGCGCTCCGGCACGGCGTGGTGCGGCATGTGGCCAACGCCGGGCAGCGCAACATAGCGCGCCTTTGGGGCGGCTTTCGCCAAAGGCTCTGAATGCACGCTCGCCCATGTCACCGTGTCGCCCGTGCCATGGAAGGCGATGATGGGCTGGATGAGCCCACCATAACGCGGCTGAAG
>JBOFIL010000098.1:0-6624 GCA_051650165.1 Allobosea sp. | reverse complement strand
CGCATTCCTGTCCTCGCCCTTGGCGATGGCGACAAGCGGAATGTCGGTCAGGCCAAGCCCGGCAAGGCTGGTTCGTGCTGCCTCGAACTGGCCCTTGCCCCCATCGATCACCACAAGGTCTGGCACGGCGGGGAAGGTGTCGGGGTCGGTCGATTGTTCGGCAGCCGGCTCGTCCGCCGTCCTGTCCTTCGCCAGCTTGGCGAAGCGCCGCGCCAGCACCTCACGCATCATGCCGAAATCATCGCCGGGGGTGATGTCGGTCGAGCCGATGTTGAAGGTGCGGTAATGCGTGCGCATGAAGCCACTTGCTCCCGCCACGATCATCGCGCCGACGGCATTGGTGCCCATGATATGCGAGTTGTCATAGACCTCGATGCGGCGCGGGGGCTTTGCGAGGCCGAAAGCAGCGCCCAACTCCACCAGCAGTTTTTGCTGGCCAGCGGTTTCAGCTAACTTGCGCCCCAGCGCCTCGCGCGCATTGGTGGCAGCATGGGCAACCAGATCACGCTTCTCGCCGCGCTGCGGGCAGGCAATCTCGACCTTGTGGCCCATGCGGGATGACAGGCCTTCGGCCAGCAGGGCGCGGTCCTCGAAATCATGCGAGATGAGCACAAGGCGCGGTGCGGGCTTGTCGACATAGAACTGCGCCATCACCTGGCCGAGCACATCACCAAGCGACATGGAGCTGTCTCCGCGCGGAAACAGCGCGCGGTTGCCCCAGTTCTGGTGGTTACGGAAGAAGAAGATCTCGACGCAGAACTGTCCGGCCTGCTCGTTAATGGCAAAGACGTCCGCCTCCTCGACATCATGGGTGTTAATGTCCTGCGTGGCGGTCACCGCCGAGAGCGAGGCGAGACGATCGCGCAGGCGCGCCGCCTTTTCGAACTCCAGCGCCTCGGATGCTTCCTGCATCTCCTGCCCCAGGAGCTGTTTCACCACACTGGAGCGGCCTGCGAGGAAGTCCCGTGCCTGCTTGGCGAGCGTCCCATACTCCTCAAGTGAGATTTCACCCGTGCAGGGCGCGGCGCAGCGCTTGATCTGGAACAGCAGGCAAGGCCGGGTGCGGTTCTCATAGAAGCTATCTGCGCAGGTGCGGATCAGAAACGCTTTTTGCAGCGCATCGACCGTGTGGTTCACTGCCAGCCCAGAAGCGAACGGGCCAAAATAATGGCCCTTTCGCTGCCTCGCGCCGCGATGCTTCATCAGCATGGGCGCAGCGTGATCTCCCGAGAGGAAGATGTAGGGGAAGGATTTGTCATCGCGCAGCAACACATTGTAGCGCGGCCTCAGCTGCTTGATGAGATTCGATTCCAGCAGCAGGGCTTCGGGCTCTGTGGTCGTGACCACGAATTCCATATGCGCCGTTTCGGCGATCATGCGCGTGATGCGGATGGTATGGGCGCGCCCCAGCGCATATTGCCCGACACGCTTTTTGAGGCTCTTCGCCTTGCCGATGTAGAGCACATCGCCAGCGCGGTTGAACATGCGGTAGACGCCCGGAGCGTTCGGCAATGTCCGCGTGAAGGCCGCAATCACCGCCATGCCACTGGCAAGGGAAACGTCAGAGGCCGGCGCGTCATCGCCAGCATCGCCAGCATCGATCGCGCCATCAAGCTCTATCGGATCGATAAGGCTCTGCGCCCCTGGGAGGCTTGGTGCCTCCTGGCCCTCATCCTCATCGATCTGCTGCACCTCCTGAGATGGCGGTGTTGCCTTGTCTTCGTCTGCGATGTCGCGGCCTGCGATTCCCATGGCAAAGATGTAGAGATGCAGGGGCCCTCAGGGAAGGGATCATGCTGCCGAATCACGCTATCTCGGCTGAATGCCGATCTGGTCCCCACAACAGGATGCTGCGCTGAAAAGTGTCTCGCGCTGGCTTGCCGACAGGCCGGGGCAGGGCACCGCGCAGGTGTTCCGTCTGTTCGGCTTTGCCGGCACCGGCAAGACCACGCTGGCCCGCCACATCGCCGAGGCGGTGGATGGCAAGGTGATCTATGCCGCCTTCACCGGCAAAGCGGCGCTGGTGATGCGCGGCAAGGGCTGCGAGGGCGCGCAGACCATCCACAGCCTGATTTACCGCTCGCGCGGGGTTGATGAAGAGGCACCGACCTTTGTCATCAACCATGAGAGCACAGCCGCCAAGGCGAAGCTGATCATCATCGATGAATGCTCGATGGTGGATGAGGAGCTGGGGCGCGATCTGCTCTCCTTCGGCAAGCCTGTGTTGGTGCTGGGCGATCCGGCGCAATTGCCCCCGGTCAAGGGTGGCGGCTTCTTCACCGAGTCCGAGCCGGATGCGATGCTGACCGAGGTGCATCGCCAGGCGGCGGATGATCCGATCATCCACATGTCGATGACCGTGCGCGAGGGCGGGCGGCTGAGCGTCGGCGATTATGGCGACAGCCGCGTGATCCGCCGCGAGGCTGTCAATGCCGAGCTGGTGCTTGCGGCTGATCAGATCCTTGTCGGGCTCAACAAGACACGCCGGCTCTACAATGGCCGGTTGCGGCAGTTGATCGGGCGCACAACTGTCAGCCCCGTTGCAGGTGACAGGCTGGTGTGCCTGCGCAATGACCGCACCAAGGGCTTGCTGAATGGCGCAACCTTCAGCGTGATTGAGGTGAAGACCTCGAAGAAGGGCCTCGTCACCATGCGTGTTGCGCCCGAGGAAGAGGGCGGCGGCAAGGCTGTGAAAGTTTCCGTGCTGCCGAATTTCTTCGACGGCACAGAAGAAGAGGTGCCCTGGGAGCTGCGCAAGCATTGCGATGAGTTCACCTATGGCTATGCCCTCACCGTCCACAAGGCGCAGGGTTCGCAATGGGATGACATCGTGCTGTTCGATGAGGCCTACGCCTTCCGCGAGCACCGTGACCGCTGGCTCTACACGGGCCTCACGCGGGCGGCGAAGCGGATCACCGTGGTGGTGTGACGCCTCACAATGGCGTCGTTGCATTGCCGATGGTCAACACAGGCCCTGTGGGCCGGCCAGTGGGTGAGCCGGTCGCAGGCTCCAGTGTCATCTCGAACAATTGGCCAGGCTGGCGCGGCAGGTTGCGCAGATCGAGGCGTGTGCCGCGTGTCTGGCCGATGAGCCCAATGGATTTTGGCCCGACGCTGCGGTCCCAAAGCGTCCAGATTTCGATGGCCTTGCCCGCAGGTACCTCGAAGGCCTTGAGGGGCTTGAGTTCCGCCCTTCCATCCGCCGCAACATTGACGATGGCAGCAGCTTCCCTGTCAGCAGTCATCAGCACCGCGACCAATACAGGCTGAAGCGCGGCGCGCTGCACTGAGCTTGCCAGCCCGACAGCCAGTGTGAGCGCAGCGGCGGCGGAGGCGAGCGCGCCCCAGCGCCACAGGCCAATGCTCCCCCATAGCCGGTCGAGCAGGCTGTTTGTTGGTGAGGCAGGCAGGGCGGGTTGCGCAGGTTCGCGCTCCAATGCCGCCTCGATGCCTGGCCAGAGATCATCGGGCACAGGCAGGAGCGTGGCGGTGAGATCAACCTCAGTGAGGTGTCTGCGCCAGGAGGAAACGCGCGTTGCCAGATCAGGCTCGCGTGCCATTCGCGCCTCGAAAGCTGCCATTTCGGCAGCATCCATCAGGCCGAAGGCGTATTCGCCTGATGCCGCATCGCGCTCCGGGTCGGGCTTGAGAGTGGTGGCGCTCATCCGAGGCACTCCTTGAGGCTGATGAGGCTGCGGCGGATCCAGCTCTTGATCGTGCCAAGCGGCACGCCTAATCTGCCAGCAAGCTCGCCATGGGTGAGGCCTTGCACGAAGGCGAGCAGCACAAGCTCGCGCCGCTCTGGTTCAAGTTTGGTCAGGCAATGTTTCAGTGCTTTCGCATCCGAGAGCTTGGAGAGGACGGTCTCCGGGTCATCCTCTTCGCTGGCCTGTTCTTCGCCAACGGGCTCCTCGCGCGTCTCCATGCGGTTTTCGGTGCGCAGGATGGAGAGGCAGCGGTTGCGCAAGATGGTGTAGAGCCATGGCAGGGCGTCGCCGCGTGCGGGGTCGAAACTCGCCGCATTGCGCCAGACAAGGACGAAGGCATCCTGCACTGCTTCTTCTGCCAGCGCGCGGCGCTTGAGCAGCCGCATCGCCACGCCGACCATGCGCGGAGCTTCGCGCTCATAGATGAGGCGGAGCGCTGCCTTGTCGCCGGAGGCGCAGGCGGCAAGTGCGGTTGCAGGGTTAAAATGCGCATTCATGTCCGATCCGGCCATCAGCTGTCCTAACCTGCATCTACTGCGCCACCATGGCGCTGGATGCAGTGCAAAAACAATATTTTTTCTTCTGCATCCATGGGGGTTGCCCGCGCTTAACCCCATCAGAGCACGGCAATTTTGGCCGGCTCACCGGACAGGAGAAACCACAATGTTCCGCAATCTCGCCACCATATCGCTTATCGCCCTCGGCAGCGCCATGTCGCTCGCCAGCCCCGCCAGCGCCGCCACACTCGCAGCCCTTACAGGCGACAATGTCATCCATTTCGTTGACAGCGTGACCATGAAGAATGGCCGCAACATCACGGTCAAGGGCGCAGCGGGTCAGTCTCTTGGTCCCATCGCTGGCATTGATGTGCGCCCCGCCGATGGCCAGCTTTATGGCGTCTCGACCGATGGCACGGTTGTCACGATTGATGCCAAGACCGGCCAGGCGACCGTGAAGGTCAAGCTGGAAACCTTCGTCAAGCCCGGCATCGCCGTGACCATTGATTTCAACCCGGTGGCGGACCGCATGCGCATCATCGGCGCCGATGGCACCAATCTTCGCGCCAATGTCGATGACGGCAAGGTGGTGGTCGATGGCAAGCTGAAGTTCGCTGACACCGACGCTAACAAGGACAAGGCCCCGACCGTGACGGCAGGCGCTTATTCCAACTCCTTCAAGGGCACGAAGGAAACCGCGCTCTATGATCTCGACGCCACGCTCGGTGTCTACACCAAGCAGGCCCCGCCGAATGACGGCATCCTCGCCACGCTGGGCATGACCGGCATCAAGGGCCAGACCATCGCCTTCGACATTGAAAGCGACGGCAATGGCGGCAACAACGGCTGGCTTGTGGCGGGCGATCAGCTCATGAAGCTCGACATCGCCACTGGCAAGACCACCCCCGCCGGCAAGCTGCCGCTGAAGGCCAAGGTGCGCGACATCGCCGTCATGCCGGCCATGTGATCCAGCCATGTGATCCAGCCATGTGATCACGAGGCATGTGATCACGAGGCATGTGATCATCACTATCGTCTCCCGCTCTTTGCCCGCATGCAACACGGGTCGAGGGCGGCGTCCGGGGCGGCCGCTTACCTGAAAGGGTGAGCGGTCGCTTCCGTATGGATGGCCAATCCAAACAATGGCCAAATTGTCATGTTTTCCTCAGCATCCGTTCACGCTTGGCGATGTTTAATGCACGTGTGAAATTGCGCGATCTCGTGTTCCACCATCTCGTGCGCTTCAGGCAGGGCTGACCATGGCAAAGCCGCAGGATGAGAAACTGGCCGTGATTGGCCTCCAGCGCTTCGGGCTTGGTGTCAGGCCCGGCGATCTGGCGCAGATCGGCGCGGATGTGCGAGATGTCTTGCGTGCCGAAATCAAGGCTGGCCAGTTGCCCGCCATCGCAGGAGCGCCCTTCGCCACCTCCATTCTGGCCGCGCAAGCCGTCTATGAGTTTCAGGAGAAAGTGCGGCTGGAGCGCGCTGCGCGTCGCTCGCCCGAGATGATGGCGGCTGAAAGCATGCAGCCTTCCCCAGAGGGCGATGGCTCCATCTCTCCCGGCGGAATAGAGCGCGCACGCCGGCCCGATACGCCAGAGATGATCGCCGAGCGGCAGCGCAATCAGGAACCGGGCAATCTGGGACGCATCTACCGCGAAGACGCACAGGCCCGCATCCATGCCGCGATGGAGCCTTTGGCTGGCTACAGCGAGCGGCTGGCGCAGTTCTGGTCCAATCATTTTTGCGTGTCGGTCGCCAAGGGGCAGTTCGTGCGCGGGCTTGCCGGAGCCTATGAGCGCGAGGCCATTCGCCCGCATGTGTTCGGCCGATTTGCCGATATGCTGCTGGCCGCGACAAGCCATCCGGCCATGCTGTTCTATCTCGACAATCAGCAATCGCTGGGGCCGAACTCGCGCGCCGGGCCGCGGCGTGGGCGGGGCCTGAATGAAAATCTCGCCCGCGAGATCATGGAGCTGCACACGCTGGGCGTTGCGGGCGGGTACACTCAGGCTGATGTCACCAGCCTTGCCCGCATCATCACCGGCTGGAGCATTGTTGGCCGCGAGGGCAGGCAGGGCGAACCTGGCGGCTTTATCTTCAACGACAATCTGCATGAGCCGGGCGCGCATGTGGTGCTGGGCAAGAGCTATGCGCAACAGGGCGTTGAGCAGGGCCGCGCGGCGCTGAACGATCTCGCGCGGCACCCTGCCACCGCGCAGCATATCGCGCGCAAGCTCGCCCGGCATTTCGTGGCGGATGATCCGCCAGCGGCGCTGGTGGCGAAGCTTGCGAAGGTGTTCCGCGAGAGCGATGGCGATTTGCGCGCCGTCTCGCTGGCGCTGATCGATGCGCCTGAAGCCTGGGGAGAGGCACAAGCCAAGCTGCGTTCGCCCCAGGAGTTTCTCGTGGCTGCGTCG
>JBOFIL010000097.1:0-1391 GCA_051650165.1 Allobosea sp. | reverse complement strand
ATCGAGCAGGCGGCAGCTGCGCATGAACCGCACCGCGTGGCTTTTTATGCACATGAGCTTGCCAGCACGCTGCATTCACTGTGGAATCGTGGCAAAGACCTGCCGCATTTGCGCTTCATTAACCAAAACGACAGAGTGTCGAGCTTGGCAAGACTCAGCCTGGTGCGTGTGACCAGAACTGTGCTTGCTTCCGCCTTGGCGGTAGCCGGTGTGGCCGCGCCTGACGAGATGCGCTAATCTCGCTTGAGCTTGCTGCTAAGCTGCCGCGAAGCCGGATCATCAGGTTTCGCCGCGCGTCTCGCGGCAGGGTGGAAGGGCGTGCGTCATGAATGATCTCAATCAGAAGTCGCGTTTTGCGATTGATCTGGATGATCTGGAGCGCCAGCTGCGCGGCATGCAGGCCAATGAGGCCAAACAGCCCGCTGCCGATCCGCTGGCAGAGCTTGCCAAGCTTGTGGGCCAAGATGACCCGCTGAAAGATGTATTCGCGCCTCAAGCCCGCCAGACTGCTGATCTGACGACGCAGCCGGAAGATCGCTACGCGGTTCCGGTCGAGGATCTGCGCGGCTCGGTCGATGAATTCGATGCGATCTTTGATCGCCAAATGCGCGATGAGGTCGCGCCTGCACAAGCCAAAGACAGCTATGACGCTTTGCAAGATGATCTGGCGCGTGAGGTGCTTGCCTCGATCGTCCCGGAGGCGCGCGCTGAAGCTGGTCATGCTGGCGCCGCCTTGGCTGCAGATCCGCTTGCCCAGCTTGATGACATGCTCTCGCGCGATCTCGACAAGATCATCGACGAGCAGCGTGCGCCCGTGCCTCAGCCTGAGGGGCATGGTGATTTTGCAGCGATGGGCGCCGTTGCCGCCGGTGCGGCCATGATCGGTGCCGCAGCGAGCCGGGGGCAAGTGCAGCCAGAGGCCTTGGATGAGCCCGATGCCTCGCAGGATTTGCCACGCAAGCGCTTCAGCAAAGGCGCACTGACGGCTGCCGTGATGGTTGTGATTGGTGTGATCGGCATCGGGGTCGCCGCCGTGTGGCGTGGTGGCAAGGCTGGCGATGGCGAACCGCGCGTGATCAGGGCCGAGCCCGGCCCGACGCGCGTGCAGCCGCAGAACCAGGGCGGCACTGAAGTGCCCGATCAGAACAAACAGATTTTTGATCGCGCCGGCGCGCCAAAGCCTGCTGACACCAAGGTGGTGAACCGCGATGAGCAGCCGGTTGATGTGCAGGCAGCAGTGCGCAACCAGCCGCGCGTTATCTTCCCCGGTGCAGCCAGCTCAGGCACGCCAACCGAGGCAACCCAGCCCACTAGCCCCACAGCAACGCCGCCAGCCGCGGGCCTCGGCGAGCCGCGCCGTGTGCGCACTGTCGCCATACGCCCAGACGGCA
>JBOFIL010000096.1:0-2155 GCA_051650165.1 Allobosea sp. | reverse complement strand
GATGATGAGCTGGCCGCCCCTGCCTGGCTGTCGCAGCTTGTCGGAGCGGCTGAAAGCTCCGGTGCTGGCATCATCGGCGGGTCTGTGACGCCGATCTTCGAGGACAAGGCGGGCGAAGCCTGGCGTGGCCATCCGGTGTTCCGCTCACACTACACATTGAGCGGCCCCGTGCCGATGATCTATTCCAGCGCGAACTATCTCATCCAGCGCGAGGTGATCATTGCAGCCGGCTATCCGTTTCTTGATCCGGCGTTCAATTTCATGGGCGGCGGAGACACGGATTTCTTCACACGGGCCAAAGCACGCGGTGTGCGCTTCCACTGGTGCGATGAGGCCCGCATGACCGAAATCATGCCGGCACGGCGCAGCCAGTGGAGCTGGATCAAGGCGCGCGCCTGGCGCAATGGCATGATCTCAGCCTTGATCGAAAAGAAATCGGATGGTTCCTTTGCCGGCACAGCGAAGCGATGGTTTCGCTCTGTGGCGCTGCTGGGGGCCAGCCCGCTGCGAGGGATAATGCTCGCCCTGGAAACAGGCTCAGTTCGCACCGGGCTCTATCATGCGCAGGTCGCGATGGGGCGCATTGGCGCTGAGTTCGGCATGGTCATCGAGCAATATCGAAACCCTGAAAAGAACTAGCGGGTTACGCGCCATAGCGAGATCAGCCGCATGCCCAGCACTGACAGGATCAGCGTGAACCAGACCGGGTCTGCGCGGCGGAAGAAGAAGCTCTCAAGGCAGGCCACCATCGCGCCGTAAAGCCAGAGCCTCAGATAGAGCCGCGCCAGCGCGTCATTCTCGGCGAAACGCCGCGCCTTCTGGTAATCCACCAGCGGCAGGATCAGCAGCACGACGCTCACCAGCATGAGGCCAGGCAGGCCGATGCTGACCAGCATATCGAGATATGAGTTGTGCCCATGCACCATGCCCTGGGCGATACCTGTGTCGGTCTCGCCCTGCTCGGCATTGCGCACCAGTTCGCTGCCCCAGAAGGCCTCGAAACCGAAGCCGAAGATGGGTTTTTGTGCCGCGTGGTCAAACACGAACTGCCAAAGCTCGGTGCGGCCCGTGAAGGTTTGCCCCGGCGAAACCACATCGAGCAGGGCCTTCACAGGCGGCAGCAACACGGAGCCGATGGTGAAGGTCAGCAGCAGCAGGATGGGCGTCAGGCACCAGATGCCGCGCAGCAGCGGATTATGGATACGTTCGGCGACCCACACCAGCATCAGGGCGGCAGGGAACAACCCGATCGAGGTTTTCGCGCCTGTCATGGAGAGGAACAGCACCGACAGCACAACCAGCCCCCAGCCCAGCACCACTGAGGCACGGCCCGCGACATAGAGCCCGATCATGGCGAAGGAGGCCATCATCGGACCGGCGACATTCTTGTGGTCGAACAGGCCGCGCCATGCCCCGGCATGTTCGGGCTCGGAAACATCATTGGCGCTATGCATGGCGGCCTCTGGATAAAGGCCAAGCCCTGCATAGCAGACGAGAATGGCCGTCAATGCACCCAGGCCCAGCATAAGTGCGAATTGCCGCTCGCCATTCGGCAAGGCAAGGCCAAAGCCGGCAATGATCAGCACCACCAGTGTGAAGCCAAAGGCGCGGATAGAGGCCGCCGGGTTGATCGAGAGAACCACACAGATCAGCAACCAGCCGATGAGCAGCAGGTAGCTGGGCCTCAAATAGGCATGGACAGCGCGCGGTTCGGCGAGGCGCAGGCCCAGCATGGCCATGAGTGCAGCCAGCGAGAAAGCTATCTGGTTGACGATGTTCCCACCATCGACCACGGTGCTCGAGAGCACCTTGAATGGCTCTGGCGAAATCCAGACCAACGTCAGCAAGCCGGCAAAGATCACCGCAGGAAGCGTGCTGCCGCCCGAGACATGCGTCAGCGCCGCCGATGTCCGGGCTTCAGATGTCATTGAGGACCACGCCCCGGATGCGCCCAAGCGCGGCTGCATCGAACGCACTCTTCACTTGCGCCACTGTGTCAGCAGTTACATCGCCTGGCCGGGCGACGAGGATGATGTCATCCGCCTCTGAGGCCAGCGTTGCCAGAAGCGGGTCACGCCCCGCCGCTGCGCCGTCGATGATGACAGGATCAAACCGGCGCAGCGAGGGCAAAAGGCGTGTGCGGATGCGACGCACG
>JBOFIL010000095.1:0-5175 GCA_051650165.1 Allobosea sp. | reverse complement strand
AAGCACCAGCCGCTGCCCCGCAAGCTGGCGGCCCTTCTGCCCAGACGCCAGGCGCGGGCCCGCGTGGCGGCGCAGGCGGGCGACCACCCGTTTCGGTTCTGGTGGCGGCATCCGAGCGTAAATCCATGCCTGTCCGGCTTGACGCCATCGGCACGGTTCAGACGATTGCCAGCGTCACGCTGCGCTCGCGCGTCGACAGCCAGATCATGGAGGTCGCTTTCGAGGACGGGGCCAAGGTTGCCAAGGGTGACGTGCTCTTTCGCCTTGATGCGCGCCAGATCGAGGCCTTGATCGCACAGGCCGAGGCCAACATTGCCCGCGACAAGGCATCGCTGATTTCAGCCGATGCCGATCTGCGCCGCACAGAGGCTCTGGCGAAGCGCGATTTTGCCACGGACAAGGTGCTGGATGCCTCGCGCGCCGCCGTTGGCGTACTGAAAGCATCGATCAAGGCCGGCGAGGCACAGCTTGAGAACCTGAAGGTGCAGCGCAGCTATTACACGATCATCGCGCCTATCTCAGGCCGCATTGGTTTTGCAGGGCTGAAAAGTGGCAATATTGCCCGCCCCGGAGACGGCTCGCCCGTCCTGGGCACCATCAACCAGACAGCACCGATCTATGTTTCCTTCGCGATGCCGCAGCGCCATCTGCCCGAGATCAAGGCGGCGGTCGCATCCGGCGCGGCCCGCGTGCTCGCCACGCCGCAAGGCTATGCCGAAGGGTTTGAGGGCAAGCTTGCCGTGGTGGACAACAGCGTCGATGCCACGACAGGCACCATCGCGCTGCGTGCGATCTTCGACAATAACAGCGAGCTTCTCTGGCCCGGTGCCTTGTGCCAGGTCCGGCTGACATTGCGCACGGAGGCGAACGCATTGGTGGTCGCACGTGAAGCTGTGCAATCCGGGCAGAATGGCACCTTTGTGTTCGAGGTTGTCGAGGGCGTCGCCAAGGCACGCTATGTCAAGGTGGACCGCATCGTTGATGCCTTTGCGGTGATTGCCAGCGGCTTGAATGGCGGCGAAACCATCGTGGTTGATGGCCAGCAGCAACTGGCCGATGGCAGCCGCGTCAATGTTCGCCAGCCGGGAGCGCAACCTGGAGCGCAACCTGGAGCACATGGGGGGCGCGCACCTCCAGCGGCAGGCGCCCCGCCGCAAGGCGAGCGCCGCAATCAGGGGAGCGCCGGCTGATGTCTCTTTCGGAAACCTGCATCCGCCGCCCGGTCTTCACCACGCTGTTGATGATGACCTTTCTGATTTTCGGGTTGTTTGCTTTCCGGCAATTGCCAGTCTCAGCGCTGCCGAAGGTCGATTTCCCGACCATCAATGTCAGCGCCCGCCTGCCCGGTGCCAGCCCGGAAACCATGGCGTCTTCTGTTGCAGCTCCGCTGGAGCGCGAATTTGCGTCCATTTCCGGCATCACCTCGATGTCGTCAGTGTCGCAGCAGGGCACGACCAACATCACGCTCCAGTTCGATCTTGACCGCAGCATTGATGGCGCGGCGCTCGATGTGCAGGCAGCGCTCAGCTCTGCCGCGCGGCGTTTGCCGGCAGAATTGCCGACACCGCCCTCATTCCGGAAGGTGAACCCGGCTGATCAGCCTGTTTTGTTCATGGTTTTGACCTCAGCCACCGCACCGCTGTCCACAGTGCATGAGTATGGCGAGAACATCCTCCAGCAGCAGATCGCCCAGCTTCAGGGCGTGGCGCAGGTCAATATCTTTGGCGCGCAGAAATATGCCGTGCGCATCATGGTCAACCCGGACGCTGTCTCGGCGCGTGGGCTGACGCTGAATGATGTCAGGAACTCCGTCAGCCTGGCCAATTCCAATGCCCCAGTGGGCACCCTGCTGGGCGAGCGCCAGCGGCTGACACTCGGCGCAACTGGCCAGCTTGAAAAGGCGGCTGAATATGGCTCGCTTGTCATCGCACAGCGCAACGGCGTGCCAATCCGGCTGGAGGATGTCGCGACCGTTGCCGACTCAGTCGAGAACAACCAGACGGCAAGCTGGTTCAACGGCCAGCGCTCGATCATTCTGGCGGTCTATCGCCAATCCGACGCCAACACCGTCGAGGTGGTCAACCGTATCCGTGACAAGCTCGACAACTTCCGCAATCAGCTGCCGGCCTCGATTGACCTGCATGTGCTCAATGACCGCTCGAAGCCGATCAGCGAAGCCATCAACGATGTGCAGGGGCATCTTGTGGTCGCCGTCGTGCTGGTGGTGATGGTGATCTTCCTCTTTCTGAAGACCCTTTCTGCCACGATCATTCCCACATTGGCGTTGCCTGTCTCGCTGATCGGCACTTTTGCCGCGATGTATGTGCTGGGCTATTCGCTGAACAACATCTCGCTGCTGGCGCTGACGCTCGCCGTCGGCTTCGTGGTCGATGATGCCATCGTGATGCTGGAGAACATCCACCGCCATATCGAGATGGGCAAGAAGCCTTTCAGGGCGGCGCTTGAGGGCGCGCGCGAGGTCAGCTTCACTATCGTGTCCATGACGATTTCGCTGGTGGCGGTGTTCATCCCGGTGTTCTTCATGAGCGGCGTCGTTGGCCGCGTGTTCCGCGAGTTCGCCGGCACAATTTCCGTTGCCATCCTTGTCTCAGGCATTGTGTCGCTGACACTCACGCCCATGCTCTGTGCGCGGTTCCTCAAGGCGCATGACCATGCGCGCAGGCCCAATGTGATGGAGCGCGTGTTTGAAGGTGCATTCCAGGGGATGCTGACCGCTTATCGCGTCAGCCTGGATTGGGTGCTGAAGGGGCGTCTGATCGTGCTGCTGCTGACCATCGGCACAGTCTGGCTCTCGATCATCATGTACCGCGATGTGCCGAAGGGCTTCTTCCCTCTCGAAGACACCGGCCTCTTGCGCGCCGCGACCGAAGGCCCCGCCGACACATCCTTCGAGGCCATGGCGCAACGCCAGCGGCAGGTGGCGGAAATTGTCCGGCGTGACCCGGCTGTGGATTATCTCACCTCGAATATCGGCGGCTTCAACGCGACCAATGCCGGCTTCATGTTCGTGGCGCTCAAGCCCAAAAAGGAGCGCGGCGAGATCAACCAGGTCATCGGGCGGCTCCGGCAAGCGACCTCGCAAGTGGCTGGCATCACCACGGTGTTTCAGCCGGTGCAGAACATCAATCTGAATGCAGGCCGCGCCTCCCGCGCATTGTATCAATATTCCTTGCAGGGGCCCGATATCGGCGCATTGTTCGACACTGCGCCGCGGCTGCAGGAGCGCCTGCGCCAGCTGCCGCAATTGCGTGATGTGTCCATCGATCTGCAACTGCGCAACCCGCAGCTCTCCATCGAGATTGACCGCGATCAGGCGTCGACGCTGGGCATCAGCTCGGATCAGGTGCGCCAGACGCTCTATAATGCGTTTGGCTCCCGCCAGATCGCCACGATCTATACGCCATCGACAGACTATCAGGTGATCATGGAGGCTGATTCCGGCTTCCAGCGAGACCCAGCGGTGATCTCGCGCCTGCTGCTGCGCGCTGCCAACGGCCAGAATGTGCCGCTGGAGGCCATCGCAAAGGTGACGCCAACCGTCGGCCCGCTGGCGGTGAACCGCATCTCGCAACAGCCAGCGGTGACGATCTCGTTCAACACTGCGCCCGGTGTTTCGCTCGGCGATGGTGTGACGGCCATTCGCCAGGCCGAGCGTGACATCGGCATGCCGGGCTCGATTGTGACCAATTTCTCCGGCTCGGCGCAGCTGTTTCAGGATGCGCTCAAAGGCCAGGGCATCCTGCTGCTCGCGGCCATTCTGGTGATCTATATCATCCTCGGCATTCTCTATGAGAGCTTCATCCACCCGATCACGATCCTGTCGGGCCTGCCATCGGCGGGCCTCGGCGCGCTGCTGGCGCTGCAATACTACAACATGGATCTCTCGGTGATCGCGATCATCGGCATTCTCATGCTGGTTGGCATCGTGAAGAAGAACGCGATCATGATGGTGGATTTCGCCATTGATCGACGTCGCAATGGCATTGATGCCCTCACCGCCATCCGCGAGGCGGCGCTGGTGCGGTTTCGCCCCATTATGATGACAACCTTTGCGGCTATCTTTGGCGTTCTGCCCATCGCGCTGGGCGCTGGTGCCGGTGCCGAGCTGCGGCAACCGCTGGGCATCGCGGTGGTTGGCGGCCTGCTCGTCTCCCAGATCCTGACGCTCTACATCACGCCTGTGGTGTATTATTATCTCGACAAGATAGATGCCCGGATCAAGGGCGTCGAGCGCGATGAGCAGGGCGAGGCGATGCCTGCTGCTGCTATCGTTGCAACAGCAAAAGCCAGCAGCACGCATTAGTTGCAGCGGAGCGCATTCTCGCTATTTACGCAAGGTCGCTTGGTGCGGCTGGCTACTTATCGCACCAGCCGAATGCCCATTAAGGTGAACGGCAATTGTTTTCGCAGGCAAGCGGTTTGGAGTTGAAGATTAACAAAACATGAATTAGGAAGAGTTCGCGGCGGGTGTTTGTAAATATCAAAGTGGAGTTAGCGCGTATGATCCGCGTTCCCGCACCCGCGCACCACAGCGCTCGTGAATTTTCACCTCATCCCTTGCGGGCAATGCCCGCTGGGCAGGACAGGCCAGCTCGCTCAGGCAGACTTGTTGCCCTTGCAGCGCTCGGCGTGATCCTGGGATCAGGGGCGGCCCTGCTCTCGGTTTCATACGTGCAAGCATTTGATGACTCAGGTGTTCGCCAGTTCCACCTTGATGAAGCCAAGCGCAATGCTGCCACTAGGCCAGTCGCGCGGCCAGCGCCGCAGGCCAGTTATTTTTATGCGCCTTCATCCTATGCGCCATCGCGGACGCTCTCACTGCCGTTCTTTCGCTCGACCGATGATGGCCGGCTGGCAGCTCCTGCCGTAAAGCTCAATCCATTCGCCAAGGCCAAGGGCAACACGTCGCAAAAGCGCAAGGTCGCGAAACGTCAGGTCGAGCAGGAAAGTGATTACGAGCTCGATACTGTTTCAGGTGCCGCAAATTCGCCCCGCAGCATCTGCGTGCGTGTGTGCGATGGTTTCCATTCACCGATTGGTTTCCTGTCATCCCAGTCCGAGCTGAAATCACATGAGGCGCTTTGCAAGGCGATGAACCCTGGCGTTCCGGTCAAGGTTTACCGTGTGGCTGCAGGCGCGACCTCGATTGACGAT
>JBOFIL010000094.1:0-4180 GCA_051650165.1 Allobosea sp. | reverse complement strand
AGGGGGTGGATTAACCCCCTCACCCGGCTCGGCTATGCCTCGCCACCCACTCCCGCAAGGGGAGAGGGGAAGAAAGGGCGTTCATGGGTACTGACCGTATCCTGCTTGGCCGCATTGGCCGGGCGCAGGGGCTTAAGGGCGAGGTGCGGCTGACCAGCTTCACCGCGGACCCTGTCGATATTGCCAGCTATGGTGCGCTTGAGAACGAGGACGGCACGCGCCGCTTCGAGATCGAGCGCATCAGCCAGCGCAATGATGTGGTGGTGGCCAAGCTCAAGAGCGTGAATGATCGCTCAGGGGCGGAAGCGCTCACCAATCAAGAGCTCTGGATCGCGCGCGATAAGCTGGCGAAGGCGAGCGAGGAGGATGAATATCTCCTCGCGGACCTGATCGGCTGCGCGGTCCATGCGCCCGATGGGGAACAGATTGGTACCGTCGCCGATGTGCCCAATTATGGCGCGGGTGATCTCATCGAGATCGCGCTGGCCGCTGATGCAAAAAACAAGACTGTGCTCGTGCCGTTCACGCGTGCCTTCGTGCCAGAGGTGGATGTGAAGGCGCGGCGCATTGTCGCCGATGTTCCGCCGGAACTGATGCCTGACGCCGCACCAGAGCCTGCGCCGGATATGCCGGAGGGTTGACGCCTTGTTCCGCGCCACCATCCTCACGCTTTATCCTGAGATGTTTCCCGGCCCTCTGGGCGTTTCGCTTGCGGGCGATGCGCTGTCGCGCGGGCTTTGGCAGTGCGAGGCGCGCAATATCCGCGATCATGGCATCGGCAAACACCGGGTAGTCGATGATACGCCCGCAGGCGGTGGCCCCGGCATGGTGTTGCGCTGCGACGTTGTTGCGGCGGCGATTGATGCGGCGCTTGTGCCGGATGATGCGCGCCCGCGCTTTCTCATGTCACCGCGAGGTCGCCCGCTGACGCAAGACCTTGCCCGCGAGCTGGCCGCCGGGCCGGGCGCGCTGATTGTCTGCGGGCGGTTCGAGGGCTTGGATGAGCGGGTGATTGCCGCGCGCAATCTCACGGAAGTATCGATTGGCGATTATATCCTCTCCGGCGGCGAGATCGCGGCGATAGTGATGCTCGATGCCTGTGTGCGGCTCATTCCCGGCGTGATGGGCAAGGAGCATTCCGGCTCCGACGAGAGCTTCGAGCCACAGTCTGATGGCGCGCGGCTGCTGGAGTATCCGCATTACACGCGACCCCGCGAATGGGAGGGCAGGGCTATTCCTGATGTGCTGACATCCGGCAACCACGCTCACATCGAAAAATGGCGCCGGGCTGAGGCAGAGCGGATTACGCGGGAGAGAAGGCCCGATTTGCTGGGGGAGTAGCTCTCGACATTCCCGTCCCTTTCCTGTATCGCCCCGCCATCAACTCACAACAGCGTACCGAAACGCTCGCCGGCCAACGGCGGAACGGATGGAGATTTGACGATGAACATGATTGAGACAATCGAGCGCGAGCAGATCGAGAAGCTCGGAAAGACAGTGCCCCCCTTCCAGCCGGGCGATACCGTGCAGGTCAATGTGAAGGTCATCGAAGGCGAGCGCACCCGCGTGCAGGCCTATGAGGGCGTGTGCATTGCGCGTGATGGCGGCGGCCTGATGGAGAGCTTCACCGTCCGCAAGATTTCCTATGGCGAGGGCGTGGAGCGTGTCTTCCCGGTCTATTCGCCGATGATCGAGTCGATCAAGGTGGTCCGCAAGGGCAAGGTGCGCCGCGCAAAGCTGTATTATCTGCGTGATCGCCGCGGCAAGTCAGCCCGCATCGCCGAGCGCGTCGAGGCCCGCCCCGAGAAGGGCGCTGCCGGCAAGGCTGCCAAGGCTGCCGCCGCTGCCGCCACCGAAGCCGCAGCGAAGGCCTGAGCCCACACAGGCTGATGCCATGCGTTTCCGAGCGGGGCCGAAAGGCCCCGTTTGCGTATCGCGCGGCTTTTCCTAGCACGTTTCAGCCGCTACATAAGCGGCGACATATCCATGAATGCTTCGAGGTTCCGCCATGGCCAAGCTCCGCACCCTCTATGACAAGATCTGGGATGATCATCTCGTCCATGAGCAGCCGGACGGGACGGCGTTGCTCTACATTGACCGCCACCTTGTGCATGAGGTGACCAGCCCGCAGGCCTTCGAGGGGCTGCGCATGACCGGGCGCAAGGTGCGCGCGCCGGAGAAGACGCTGGCGGTGGTCGACCACAATGTGCCGACCACGGATCGCACCAAGGGCATCGAGGAAGAAGAGAGCCGCATCCAGGTCGAGACGCTGGCGAAGAACGCCGCCGATTTCGGCGTGCAATATTATGGCGAGCGCGATGTGCGCCAGGGCATCGTGCATGTGGTCGGCCCGGAGCAGGGCTTCACGCTGCCGGGCACCACCATCGTCTGCGGTGACAGCCACACCTCCACGCATGGGGCTTTCGGCGCGCTGGCGCATGGCATCGGCACATCGGAGGTGGAGCATGTGCTCGCCACGCAGACGCTGATCCAGAAAAAAGCCAAGAACATGCTTGTGCAGGTCGATGGTGAGCTGAAGGACGGCGTCACCGCGAAAGACATCGTGCTGGCCATCATCGGCGAGA
Organism: Allobosea sp.; assembly: GCA_051650165.1. Taxonomy (GTDB): domain Bacteria; phylum Pseudomonadota; class Alphaproteobacteria; order Rhizobiales; family Beijerinckiaceae; genus Allobosea. The sequence continues at coordinate 1,595 of JBOFIL010000094.1, read as the reverse complement.
TAGGCACCGCCGGTGGCACAGGTTCGGTCATCGAATATGCCGGCTCCGCCATCCGCTCGCTCTCGATGGAAGGGCGCATGACGGTCTGCAACATGTCGATCGAAGGCGGCGCACGCGCCGGCATGATCGCGCCGGACGAGAAGGCCTATGCCTATCTCGAAGGCCGGCCGATGGCCCCCAAGGGCGAGGCGTGGGAGACCGCGCGACGCTACTGGGAGACGCTCCACACCGATGAGGGCGCGCATTTTGACCGCGTGGTGACGCTGGATGCCAACAACCTGCCGCCGATCGTTTCATGGGGCACCAGCCCGGAGGATGTGGTCTCGATCATGGGCACCGTGCCGGACCCGGCGCTGATTCAGGATGAGAACAAGCGCATCTCCAAGCAGCGCGCGCTCGACTACATGGGCCTCACGGCTGGCATGAAGATCACCGACATTCCGCTCGATGTGATCTGGATCGGCTCCTGTACCAATGGCCGCATCGAGGATTTGCGCGCAGTTGCGAAGATCGTCGATGGCAAGAAAATTGCCGGCTCGCTCGCCTATGGCATGATCGTGCCGGGCTCAGGGCTGGTGAAGGCGCAGGCCGAAGCTGAGGGGCTCGACAAGATATTCCTCGCCGCCGGCTTTGAGTGGCGTGAGCCCGGCTGCTCGATGTGCCTTGGCATGAACCCGGATCAGCTCAAGCCCGGCCAGCGCGCCGCTTCCACCTCGAACCGCAATTTCGAGGGACGTCAAGGCTTCAAGGGGCGCACACATCTCGTCTCGCCGCAAATGGCCGCTGCTGCTGCCATTGCAGGTCGCTTTGTGGATGTGCGCGATCTGGGGTGAGGGGCTTTCTCACCTTGTCATCCCGGGCGACCGAAGGAAGACCCGGGATCCAGCTTTATTCGGCCAGATGTGCTCAGCGGGATCCCGGCCTTGCGCTTCGCTCCAGCCGGGATGACGGGAATAGTCCCAGTTTTATCAAATTAACAATTCATTATGTATAAATCATCAGTTTTGCTTTTATTCGTTACAATATCAGATGACGACTGTTAGTACTTTGTAAAGTTTACATATAATTTCAAGGTTGAATACATATATAAATTACAACCTGAGATTTGTAATTGTGCAACTCCTAAGATGATTATGTCTCGCATCTCCGCTATTCTGCCAAATGGAGCCTGAAATAGGTTCTGCATGACGTCGTCACGGATCGGGGTGGTTCGTGATTGCTGCGGCATGCAACGGGATGGGCTGCTTGCGGATGAAATCCGGCGCGGCTCTGAGGGGTGGCGTGGCGTGACCACGAGGGTATCGCAACGAGCGGCGGGGCTCTCCCGCGTGCTCGTCGTCGCAGGTGATGCGACGGCGATAGCCCCCGTTTGCGCCGAGTTGATGCGTCGCGGCGCGGCTTGCGCCATGTCGTCCGGCGTGACGGAAGCCGCGGAGAGCGTGCGCGCCACCGAATATGACACCATTCTCGTCCATGCGCGCGAGGGCGCGCCGGAAACGCTGCTGCTGCTGCAACTCTTGAAAGCGCAGGCCATCGGCAATCCGCGTGTGCTGCTGCTGGTCGACCCAGAGCAGGCAACCGCCTATTCCAAATCC
>JBOFIL010000093.1:0-4066 GCA_051650165.1 Allobosea sp. | reverse complement strand
AGGGAGGGACGTCATGAACAGCTTTGATCTCAAAGGCCGCGTTGCGGTTGTCACGGGCGGCGCCCAGGGCATTGGCCGTGCCATTGTTGAGCGCTTTGTTGCCAGCGGTGCGCGTGTCGAAATCTGGGACATGGACGGTGCTCTCGCACAAGAGACTGCCAAATCCATTGGCCAGTCGGTTTCAGCGCGTGCTGTGGATGTGACGGATGCAAGCGCCGTGAAGGTTGCAGTTGCAGCGTTGGAGGGCAGCGCCGGCCATATCGATATTCTCGTCACCAGCGCCGGGATTGCCGGGCCCAATCTCAAGACCTGGGAATATCCGCTGGAGGATTGGGCGCGGGTGATGCGGCTCAATCTCGATGGCACATTGCACTGCTGCCAGGCAGTGGTGCCTGGCATGATTGCCCGCAACTATGGCCGCATCGTCATGATTGCCTCGATCGCCGGCAAGGAGGGCAACCCCAATGCCTCGGCCTATTCAGCTTCGAAAGCTGGTGTGATCGCGCTCACGAAATCCCTCGGCAAGGAGCTGGCCGGCCAGGATATTGCCGTCAATTGCATCACGCCGGCCGCCGCTCGCACCCGTATCTTCGACCAGATGACGCAGGAGCATATTGGCTACATGCTGGCCAAGATTCCGCGTGGGCGCTTTGTCGAGGTCAAGGAGATTGCGGCGATGGTCTCGTTCCTTGCTTCTTCCGAAAACAGCTTCACCACGGGCGGCGTGTTTGATCTCTCAGGCGGGCGTGCGACATATTGAGTGGGCTGCGATGCATATGACTCTTGCCAGAATTAATCTTGCCACAATTAATCTTGCCAGATTTAAAAATGCATCTACACTCAAATCATGAGTCAAGACAAAGCCACCCTTCATGATGAGATTGCCGGCATAGGTGGGCGCTGCTTTGCCTATCAGGCCCGCAAGACTGCCAATGCTGTGCTGCGTGCCTATAATGAATGGATGAAGCCGGTTGATCTGGAGATGGCACAATTTTCGACACTCTGCGCCATTCTTGATGGACGCGCTGAGTCGATCGGCGGTTTGGCAGAGCTTCTCGGTGTCGAGCGCTCCACCCTGGTGCGCAATCTCAAAGTGCTGGAAAAGAAGGGCCTTATTCGCGTGGCCGCCCGCACCAGCCGCCGGTTGACCCATGAGCTCACCGAGGAAGGCGTTGCCATCATGCGCCGCGCTTTGCCGCTCTGGCAACAGGCCCAGGCAGCAATGGAGGCGGCCATCGGCCCGCCAAAAGAGCGTGATGTGCATGGCACCTTGCGTGATCTGCGCAAGGCATTGCCTGTCGCATTTGCACCCATCGAAAATATCTAGGTTGATTGGCGATGGGTTCAAACACCCGCAATTATCAATAAATATGCATATACATTAAATGGAGATCAAATGCCATATGACCATCTGGGAGAGATTGGCACATTGCCCATTCGCGACATCGCGCATCTCTCCGGCCTGGAGGTGTTGCGTGGCATGATCGGCGGTGCGCTTCCCGCGCCGCCCTTCTCACGCAGCATGAAGGTCTGGCTGACAGAGGCTGAAGAGGGCCGCGTCGTGTTCATGGGCGAACCATCGGCGGATTATTTCAACCCGCTCGGAACCGTGCATGGCGGCTGGACGGCGGGCATTCTTGATTCTGCGATGGCATGTGCCGTGCATTCATTGCTGAAGCCGGGCCAGACCTACACCACCACAACGATGACCTTGAATTACCTGCGCGCCGTCATGCCGGGGCAGGGAGATCTGCGCTGTGAGGGTGTGGCCACTTATGCCAGCCGTCGCATCGCCAGCGCGGAGGGGAAACTGTTCGATGCGCGCGGACGCTTGGTCGCGCATGCCATCGAGAGTTGCATGATCATGGACATGCCGACGCCTGCCGCTTGAAAAGACATCATTCAGGCAGAAAGCCGCGCGCCGCTTGAAGCATCGAAGACATGCACCCTCTCTGGCGCGATCGCCAGCTTGAGTTGTCTTGCCTCTATGTCAATCTCGCCAGTTGGCGCCTGGAGCACCAACCCCGCGCCATTGATCGTGCCGTGGAAAAGCTGTGTCGCGCCCAGCTCTTCCACAAACTCGCTCGTGAACGGCAGCGCGCCATTCTCCCGCACCATCAGGTCTTCAGGGCGCAGGCCAATCTCGACAGGCGTGCCATCGGCCACACCAGCGCCAAGGCTTGCGCCGAAACGCACATCACCAATGGTGACTTCATTTCGCCCGCTCACCTTGCCGGCAATGATATTCATGGGCGGCGAGCCGATGAAGGTCGCAACGAATTTGGAAGCCGGCTTGCGATAGACCTCATTGGGTAGCCCCATCTGCTCGATGCGTCCGCCATTCATCACCACCAGCTTGTCCGAGAGCGTCATCGCCTCGACCTGATCATGCGTGACATAGATCGAGGTTACGCCAAGCTGGCGCTGGAGCTTCTTGATCTCGACACGCATCTGCACGCGCAGCTTCGCGTCCAAGTTGGAGAGCGGCTCATCGAACAGGAAGACCTGCGGTTTGCGCACAATCGCGCGGCCCATGGCCACACGCTGGCGTTGCCCGCCGGAGAGCTGGCGCGGGCGTCGCTGCAAGAAGGGTTCAATGGCGAGAATGCGCGCCGCTTCCGCTACGCGCGTTTCGATCTCGGCCTTCGGCGTGCCGCGGTTGCGCAGGCCATAAGCCATGTTGTCGTAGACGCTCATATGCGGATAGAGCGCATAATTCTGGAACACCATGGCGATGTCGCGGTCCGCGGGCTCGATCTGGTTGACCACGCGCCCGCCAATGCTGACCTCCCCGGAGGTGATGGTCTCCAGCCCTGCCACCATGCGCAGCAGTGTGGATTTGCCGCAGCCCGATGGCCCGACCAGCACGCAGAAACCGCCATCGGGAATCTCGATGGAGACGCCCTTCACAGCCTCGACATTGCCGGCATAGACCTTGCGCACATCCTTGATGGTGACGTCAGCCATTCTTCACTTTTCCTGATCAACCAGGCCCTTCACGAAGAGCCTTTGCATGAGGATGACGACCAGCACCGGCGGCAGCATGGCGAGCATGGCGGTCGCCATCGCCAGCTGCCATTCGGTGAGCGCATCGGCGGTGACGATCATTTTCTTGATGCCGATGACGATGGTCTGCATCGAGTCCTTGGTGGTGATCAACAGCGGCCAGAGATACTGGTTCCAGCCATAGATGAACTGGATCACGAACAGCGCCGCCATCGTGGTCATGGAGAGCGGCAGCACCGTATCCTTGAAAAAGCGGAACGGCCCGGCACCATCAATCTTCGAGGCTTCCAGCAGCTCATCGGGAATGGTCATGAAGAACTGCCGGAAGAGCAATGTGCCGGTAGCCGAGGCGATCAGCGGCACGGCCAATCCCTGATAGGTGTCGAGAAAGCCGACATCCGAGACGACCTTGAAGGTCGGGAAGATGCGCACCTCAACCGGGAGCATTAGCGTGATGAAAATGATCCAGAACGCCGCCATGCGGAAGGGAAAGCGATAATACACCACCGCATAGGCCGAGAGGATCGAGATCGAGATTTTGCCGAGCGCGATGGCCATCGCCATGATGAAGGAGTTGACCATCATGTTCAGCACAGGCTCGCGCGTGGTGCCTGATGTGCCGACAAACAGCGTGCGATAATAGTTCTCGGCAAAATGCGGGCCCGGATAGAGCGGCATCTGGCCGTTAATGATGGTGGAGGCATCCCAGGTCGATGCAACGAAGGTGAGATACACCGGGAAGGCAACGATGAGCACACCGATGCTGAGCACGAAATAGGCGAGCCTGTCGCCCCATGTACGGTTCTCAACCATGACGAGGCGCTCCCATCAGCAAAGCACTCATCAGTAATTCACCTTGCGCTCGATGTAGCGGAACTGGATGGCTGTCAGGCAGATCACGATCATCAGCAGGATCACCGATTGCGCCGCTGAGCCGCCCAGATCCGAGCCGCCCTTGCCATCGGAATAGACCTTGTAGACCAGCGTCTCTGTGGCTTTTGACGGCCCGCCACCGGTCATGGTGTCGATGATGCCGAAGGTGTCGAAGAAGACATAGACG
>JBOFIL010000092.1:0-1339 GCA_051650165.1 Allobosea sp. | reverse complement strand
CCATTGAGGCACGCATTGCGGCGGCATGGGAAGAGACCGGCGCGTTCCGGGCCGGCAGGGCGGGGCGCGAAAACGCTGACCCGTTCTGCATCGTTATCCCGCCGCCCAACGTCACCGGCTCGCTCCATATCGGCCATGCACTCAACAACACATTGCAGGATGTGCTGGCCCGCTATTGGCGCATGAAGGGCCGCGATGTGCTCTGGCAGCCGGGCACAGACCATGCCGGCATCGCCACGCAGATGATGGTAGAGCGCAAGCTCGCGGCTGATGGCAAGCCGGGCCGGCGCGAGCTTGGGCGCGAGAAGTTTCTCGAAGAAGTCTGGGCCTGGAAGGAGCAATCCGGCGGCACCATTGTTAACCAACTCAAGCGCCTTGGCGCGAGCTGTGACTGGTCCCGTGAGTGCTTCACCATGGGTAATCGTGAGGATGGCGAAGCCGGGCAGATGCAAACAGCCGTTCTCAAGGTGTTCGTGGATCTGCACAAAAAAGGCCTTATCTACCCGGACACCCGCCTGGTGAACTGGGATCCGAAGCTCCTCACCGCGATCTCGGACCTTGAGGTCGAGCAGCGCGAGATCAAAGGCAATATGTGGTATTTCAACTATCCGCTGGAGGGCGTTGAATACAACCCTGAGGATGACCGCACCTTCATCACCATCGCCACCACGCGGCCCGAGACCATGCTGGGTGACGGCGCGGTTGCGGTGCACCCGGACAATGAGCGCCTGGGGTGGATGATCGGCAAGCGCGTGCTGCTGCCGCTGGTGGGCCGCCTGATCCCGATCATTGCAGATGAATATGCCGACCCTGAAAAAGGTACCGGCGCGGTGAAGATTACCGCCGCGCATGATTTCAACGATTATGAGGTCGGCAAGCGCCATAATATTCCGCTGATCAACCTGATGACCGCCGAAGCAAAGATGGTCGATGCCGACTACATGCCGGCGCAATATCGCGGGCTAGAGCGCTATGAATGCCGCAAGCGCGTCATCGCGGACCTTGAAGCGCTGAACCTCGTCGCCAAGATCGAGCCGCACACGCATATGGTGCCGCATGGCGACCGCTCAGGCGTCGTCATCGAGCCATGGCTGACCAAGCAATGGTATTGCGATGTGAAGCCGCTCGCGCAAAAGGCCATGGCCGCCGTGCGAGAAGGCCGCACACGGATGCATCCGCCGGAGCGCGCCAAGGTGTTCTTCCACTGGATGGAAAACATCGAGCCCTGGTGCATCTCGCGCCAGCTCTGGTGGGGCCATCAGATCCCGGCTTGGTACGGGCCGGATCAAAAAGTCTTTGTCGCGTATGACGAAATGAGCGCCAAAGCGCTGGCGAAGAA
>JBOFIL010000091.1:0-6209 GCA_051650165.1 Allobosea sp. | reverse complement strand
GACACGGATAGGCTGGCTGACAGCCAGGCCCGCATCGGAGTTGACGTGGTCAATCGCATGGAGGATGTCTGCGGCGGCCTCTATGGCGGCGCGCGCAGCGGCGGATTGGCTGCCCTCCAACCCGAACACCGCCATGATGCCATCCGTTTCGACCAGGGCAACACGCCCGCCGCGCCGCTCGACGGCCTGCGACATTTCCTCGACAATGCGGTTGAGCAGCAAGATCAGGTCGTTTGGCGGCTGGAAACGGGCCAGGCTTGAAAAACCGCGCACATCCGCGATCAGCACAGTGAGTGTGCGCTCTTCGCCCCATTCCAGTGGCTTTGAATGCCATAGGCGCGCCTTGCCCGGCTCACCTGCGGGTAGAAGGGTTCGCACGATCAAGTCTTGTGTCGGCGCGATCTGGCAGGCCAGGCGCACCTGAATTGGTGCACGGATGCGTTGCAGCGTTTTTTGTTCGATGGCGTTGGGCGGAGCAAGACCATCGGCGCCACCAATCACCATGACGCGGCAGGTGGCACATCGCCCCTTGCCGCCGCAGGAGGAGGCATGCGGCAGGCAATGCAGCCTGCTCATTTCCAGCAGGGTCAAGCCCTTGGGGCTGCGCAACGGGCCGTGGCCAGCAAAACGCACGCTGACCATGCGCGACCGTCGCAGCATCAGCGCCCGCAAGCCAAAGACAATGCTGACGACTCCCAGCACAGCATAGATCATCATCATGCTGCTGGATCTTGCGGCATTGAAAACCTGATAGTGCAGATCGCTGAAGCTGATCGGTGGTGCCTGAATGCGTGCGGCTTCGCGCCCGGCGGAAATGAAGCCGGTTATCGCCATCAGGGGCACAATGACCGCGGTGAGGATAAACGCGGTCCGGAAGGCGCGAAACCATGGCTTGATAGACAGCACAAAATAGATGCCGATCACGCCATGCGCCCACACCACCAGCAGCAGAATGGACTGGCTGAGCGCAAGGCCTGGCCACAGAATGCGCAGCAAATTTCCATATGAGTCATCAAAATCGATGCGCGAGGCCATGTATCTGGTGGCGATCACATGGTCGATCAGCAGCAGGGGAATGAGCAGTCCAAGGCCGATCTGCATCGCTTCGATCAGCGGCATTCGCCATGTCGAGCGTTGCAGCAATCGCAGCAGTGCCAGAACGACATGCACCACAGCCGAGCCATAGAGCAACACGGTTCCAGGCCAGCTGCGCCACACATCAATGCGCCAATGCTGCACCACACCCATCGCTTCGATGCCGAATATGCCGACAGCATGATTGAGAAGATGCGTGGTGACGAACAGCATAAGCACAATGCCGGATGCGAGGCGCGCGGCCCGGAGCAGCGGTGAGCCTGATCGCGCGGCTGCGGCAGAGGGCAAGGTGGCTGCTACTGTCGTGCTTGTCATGGCCGTCAGTGCTTTCCGTGTACGGCCGCAGCCTGCCCCTGTGCCAATCTGTCGTAGGCACTCACAAACCGTTCCGCCAGATCCCGGATCGTGGCGATGGCAAGCTGAGGAACCTGCTTGAGCAGGTCCATATAGGTCGCGGCCTCCAGGCGCAGCACTGTCATGGGGGTCCGTGCCGTCAGCGTTGCGATGCGCTTTTGATCAAGCACCACGCCAATCTCACCGACAATATCGCCTTTGACGACTTCTGTCAGAAATGTCGTCACCTCATCAATCGTCCGCGTCATGTCCGCTGCGCCTTCAAGCACGATGTAGACACAATCCGAAGGTTGCCCTTCGACAAAGATGTCTTCGCCCTGAACGACATCAAGGCGCTCGCCGGTCATGGCCATGAGCTTCAGCTTGGATGTATCGACATCCTTGAAGCGCGGCAGCCCACGCAAGAGATTGAGTTCAAGTTCGAACATGCATTCTTCCGTTTCAGCCAGCCTTCACGTCTTCATGTGTCCGTGATGGCTCGGTCAATGTCCTGGTCGGCACCGCTGGGATGTCTTCCACCATCCGCCCGCCTTCGAACATGAGAACACGCTCGAACCCAGCTGCCTCATTTGCATCATTGAGCGTGACGATCAGTGTGCGCCCTGTCAATTCAGCTTGCAGCCTGCCGATGAGGGCTTTGGCATCTGTTTGGGAAAAATTGGCGAGGGCGTTGTCCAGCACAAGCGTATCCGGCCGCCCAATGAGCGCACGCGCCAAAGCCACGGCGCTGCGCTGTCGGGGCTGCAACAGGCGTCCGCCCGGGCCAGCCTCCGCGTCGAGCCCCATCTGGTTGACGGTTTCGATCAGCCCATGCGTGGCAAGAGCTTCCTTGATGATGGTGGTGACGCGCGCTTCGGCATTGGCGACGCCGTAAGCAATGCGCCCGAAAAGCACATTGTCACGCAGCGTTGCACCCAGCATGGCGTTGTCAGGCTCGTAGAAATTGATCTCGCTGGAGTAGCCTTGCGGGAGATAGGTCCGAAGGCTGTTGCGGGTGCGCAGGATGCGCTCCTCGAAGCCGGGATCGAGCACCTTCATGCGGTGGCGCTGCTCATTGTAGGAGAGGCTGAGTTCCACGAGCTTCGCCTGCGCATTGGGCCCAAGCCTTGTCACGCCGAGCTGGTTCGCCTGCTCAACGATCCGCTCGAACTCAGGCATCGCTTCGGCATCGATGAAGGAGAAACGCTCGAACAGGGGCGAGCCCGCGGGTAGATCCGCGAAAATCTCGATAAGACCCTCGGCCATGCGCTGGCCGACGGTCACAAGCGGATAGAGCAGAGCTTCGGCCTCAAGGATCGATTTGATGTAAGGGTCGCGGCCCAGCTGCGCGTAGCTGAGCATCTCGCCGCGCGGCTGGCCAAAGAGCAGGTTCTCGCCAAGCGTGGCGTTGCGGTTGAAGCGTACCGGGTCAAATTGCTCAACGAGCCTGATATTGGCCGGGTTTTTCAGCGCCTCTCCGACGCTGCGCCGCACCTCTGGTACGTGCTCGAGCAAGCTTGCATGGCGCGTGGCATCAAGGCGCGAGAGCACACCCAGCCGGAAGATGTCGTCACCCATCCCCACCTCGGAAAGCAAGGTGCAGACCCGGTCTATAAGTTCTGGTTTGGAGGATACATGCGCCAGTGAAAGGTCGATCCAATCATCCGATGGCAGGGCCGCCGGGTTGCCGCTGCGCACTGCCTCGATGCGCCGCGTCAGCTCATCCGCCAGAGCGGTTTGAGACAGCACAGGCTGGCTGCGGCGCAGCGCGAACAGGATGTTCTCGCCAATGCTCCCTGCAAAAATATGTGGATCAGGCCCGACATAGGCGATGGCCCGGCTGGCCGCGCCATCTGGCAGGCCGATCACAGGCACGGGGCCGATCATGATCCTGCCGCGCACCTCCGAGACCTGACGCCCCAGCGCCTTGGTCAACGCATCGCGCCCGCTGCCTGAGGGGCCGACCAGCGCCACATGGGAGGGGCGCGCGATGTCGAGCGTCAATGGTTCAAGCAGCACAGCGCCGCGCTGATCGGTGATTTGCAGCGCCTGGAGGCGGATAGGTGTGTTCGTGACAAGCGCCTGATCAAGCTCGGCCACGGGGGCGTCATTCTCCGGCAGGAGTCTGGTCGGCAATTGCGTCAGGATCTGCTGATACTTGACGGTGACATCCGCCCGCTCCTGATCCCAGTCGATCAGTTCCTTGATCGGCGGCGGCAGGTCACGATAGGCAGCGATCACCGCTACGAGCTGGCCAACGCTCAGCGCGCCGGTGAGCGCGAGATAACCACCGATCGCATAGAAGAAAAACGGCGTGATCTGCGCCAGCAGATTGTTGAGATACTTCACCGCGAATTTGCGCTTGAACAGCCTGGCGCGGATCAGAAACAGCACGCCAAGCCGGTCGCCGATTTCCGCCCGGCTGAAGGTGGAGGCACCAATGGCGTGGATCGTCGGTGCGGTCTCAACAATCTCGCCAATGCGGCCAGAGAGCTTGCGAGAGGCAATCTGCCGGTCACGCGAGAGCCGGATCAGCTCCTTGCGCAGCGCCGGGATGACAAAGGCCTGGATCAGCACAATGACCAGCGCCACCAGCCCGAGCCAGAAGCTCTGCACCATGATGAAGATCATCGCGGTCAGCGCCTGTGCGCCCAGAAACGCCGGCTGGATGAAGGCATCACCAATGAAGCCGCCTATCGGCTCGACCTCATCCTTGATGATGGTGGCGGCTTCTGCAGGCTTGACCGCGCGGATGTCCTCAGGGCGGAAGCGCAGGAACAGCGAGAACAGCTCGTAGCGCATCCGGCGCAGCATGCGCTCGCCCAGAATGCCCTTGCTGAGATTGATGTAGAATTTGAACGCGCCGTTGATCAGCACGAGCAAGAGGAAAAGCCCGCTCAGATACCAGAGCAGGCCCAGCTGGCCGACTGAAATGCCCTCGAAAAGCTTGGCCGAATAGCCGCCAAGCCAGGCGGGCAGGCTGATGTCGAACTGCAAGACCCTGACACTGGCCTCGGCGCTGGCGAAGGCCTTGCCCTGAATGGCCTCATTGATAATGCGCTTGGGAACATCGAAGGAGGCGAAGTAAAACGGCAGCGAGATCAGGATCGCAAACAGGATCCTGATCTGCTCGGGTCTGCTATGCGTCCAGATGTATCGAAACAGATTGGGGTTCATCCCCACCTTCCGCGCTTGCAAGAAACGGCATGATTGCACATGACCGTAGCGTGATATCACAACTCTCGCCACCCTCCGCTCACGGAGTTGCGAGCATGGGAGCCTGCCGGCTTGCGCATTGCCTTTTATGCCCCGATGAAACCGCCGGATGATCCTGTGCCATCAGGTGACAGGCTGGTTGGCGGGCAGATCATGGCTGCGCTCATTCATGCCGGCCATGATGTGCGGCTGGTGAGCCGCCTGCGCACATGGCTCAGTGATGCTGATACAGCCGCCATGGATCGCATTGAGGGCGAGGCAACGCACGAGCAGCGCAGGCTTCTTGCTGCTTTCGCTGATCCTGCCGAATGGCGACCCGATCTGTGGTTCACCTATCACCTCTACTACAAGGCCCCGGACCTCATCGGCCCCGCGCTAGCGGAGAGACTTTGCATTCCCTATGTCGCCTATGAGGCCTCGCATGCCACCAAGCGTGACGACGGCCCGCATGCGCGCTGGGCGGCCCATGCCAAGGGGGCGATGTGCGATGCTGATCTGCTGATCTGTATCGGCGAGCGAGACCGGAAGGGGCTTGAGCAGCTGGCCGGTCGCAAAAGCCAGATCGCAACCCTGCCACCATTCCTGATCGAGGCGGGGCCAGAGCCGGCAAAGCGGCACAGCGGAAGAGGTGGCAAGCTGGTCGCCGTCGCGATGATGCGCCCCGGCACCAAGGCCGGCAGTTATGCGTTTCTGGCGAAAGCACTTGACCACATGCCGCCTGAGGGCTGGCATCTCGATGTGATTGGTGATGGCGCTGAAAGTGCGGTCATCCGGGCGCAGTTTGCGCGCCACTCGAAGGCCGTGACGTTCCATGGTCTCCAGCCGAAGGATAAGGTGCAGCATGCGCTTGAGGGTGCCGACATCCTTGTCTGGCCGGGCGTGAGCGAAGCCTATGGCATGGTGTTCCTTGAGGCGGCAGCGCGCGGCTTGCCCAGCATCGCCACGCACTCAGGCGGCGTGCCCGAAGTGGTCAAGCATGAGCGCACGGGCTTGCTCAGCCCGGATGATGATCCGTCCAGTTTTGCGGACAACATCATGCGCATGATGATGGATGGCGAGCTACGGCTCAGGCTGGGCAGTGCGGCACGTCGCTTTGTCACGCAGGAGCGCAGCCTTGCTTTCGCGGCAGCTGAACTCGACAGGATGATCCGCCCACTCGTGCATGATGCGGGGGTGGCAACATGAGCACGCAGATGCCCGGCAATGACCTTGACCCATTGAAGGCTGAGCTGGACATCTGGGATGAGGCTGGCCTCACCGCGCGCTTCTGGCTGCGCGATGATGATGCGGTGGCGGACACGCCGCCGCTTCGCTACTTGTTTGAGCTTGCGGAAAGTGCAGGCGCGCCGCTGCTCCTCGCCATCATTCCGATGCAGCTGGAGGACAGCTTGCCGCCGCTTCTCTCAAGCAGGGCTGATGTCACCCCCGCGGTGCATGGAGCCGGGCACCACAACCACGCGCCGCCCTCGCGCAAATCCGAGGAAATGGCGCTTGAGCGCGGCCAAGCCGAGATACGGCGTGCACTTGATGAGGCACGGGCGCGTATGCTTGCCTCGTTCGGCGAG
>JBOFIL010000090.1:0-3025 GCA_051650165.1 Allobosea sp. | reverse complement strand
AACCGCAATGAGCCCTGCTGGAGCACGATGAGCATCTCGCCATCGGCATTGTAGAACGCCTCATTCTCCATCGAGGCCGTGGCGCGATAGATGCTGGCGGAGAGGCCCGCCTGGGAGCCTGCATCGCCGCCGGTGGTGTAGGTGTGGATGCCTTGCAGGAAGGTCATTGTCTGCGAGGGCAGCGGCAGCGGATCCCAGCGCATCTGCTGGATCGGCAAATCAGCCTCCATGCACGGCGCGGTGCGCCAGTGGCCGATATTGGTCTTTGCGAAGCGCCCGGAATGCTGAACCGAGGGGCGGATGCGATAAAGCCAGCTACGCTCGTTCGAGGCGCGCGGCGCTGTGAAGGGCGAGCCGGACAGCTGCTCGGCATAGAGCCCGTAGGCACAGCGCTGCGGCGAGTTGCGGCCCACTGGCAATGCACCCACCAGCGCCTCGGTTTCAAAACCGTTGCCAAAGCCGGTCATGTAAGCTGGCATGAGACCTCCCTGTCTCGTCTTGATGCTGCGCGGTTTCAGCGCCGCTGTTCAGCCGTCTATTTTTCGACTAGCATTTCCTGTAATGGGGAATTAGTTACAAATGCAACTAATGTCAACAAATGACGAATCTGACACGGACAAGCAACTCAAGCTTGAACGGTTCCTGCCCTACCGGCTCAACGTCGCGGGCTGGTTCACCAGCCGCGCGCTGGCGCGGATATACGGCGATCATTTCGGCATCGGCATCCCGGAATGGCGTGTGATTGCCATGCTGGGCGAGTTCGAGAAGCTCACCTCGCGTGATATTGGCGAACACAGCCGTATGCACAAGACCAAGGTCTCGCGCGCCGTCAATGAACTTGAGTCCCGGGGCTGGATCGAGCGCAGCGAGAATCGCTCCGACAGGCGCGAGGCATTCGTCGCGCTGACCCCCCACGGGCGACGCATCTATGAGCAGATCGTGCCGATGGCTCTGGCCTTCGAGGAACGCATGATGGCCGGCATCAGCGAGGAAGAGCGGCGCACCTTCGAGCATGTGGTGGCGCTTCTGATCGAACGAGGACGCCTGCTGTCAGCCGGCTACAAGGGTGACGGGCCCTGAGTTTGAGGTATTCTATCACCCATGCCTCCATAATTCTGACGCTATTAGCGGTTTTTTTACCATAAAGGATAGCTTCTGTAGGCAAGTTGCGTTATCCGCCGCCGCGCTGGTCTGTATTTGCCTGCAGATCATTCAGCATCCCGACGAAGAACAGATGACGCCCTTCTTTGCCCGCCTTCTCGCGCTTTGCGCCATTCTGATCGCCGCCCCGGCCGTGGCGCAATCGCCGCAATGCGATGGCTGGCGCGCGGAAGTGGCGCGAATTGATCGCTCGGGCGGCGGCAATGCAGGCGCGGGGCGGCAGGCCGGGCGGATTTCTGCCGACCTCAACCGCACCATCGCGCAATATCGCGGCCTGGGCTGCGAGCAGGCTGGCGGCTTCTTTGGCCCTGCCCCCCATCCGCAATGCGGCGCTGTACGCCAGCGCATTGGCGAGTTGCAAGGTGCGCTCGGCTCCGTGCAGCGTCAGGCGCAAGGCGGCGGCAATTCAGCCCGCAGGGGCGAGCTTGTGGCCGCCATCAATGCCTATTGCCGGCAAGGTGTTTACCAGGCGCCGCAACCGGCAGCTGTTCAGGAGGCCCCGCGCCCGCGCGGCTTCTTCGAGGCACTGTTCGGCCTGCCGGAGCAGCAGCGCGCGCCAATTGAGGCGCCGGCGCAAGAACAAACCGACCCATTGTTCGATAAGCGCCCTGAAAAGCCCAAGACCGCCACTTGGGGCGCAGGGCGGCCTGTGTGTGTGCGTGCATGCGATGGTTTCTTCTTCCCGCTCCACACCAATGCGGGCGGGCGCGACGACGCCCAGGAATTGTGCCAGGCACTGTGTCCCGCCAGTGAAACAAGCGTGTTCTACATGGGCGGCAATGGCGAAATCGAGAATGCTGCCGGGCGCACCGGGCCCTACACCGCTCTCGCCAACGCCAACCGCTACACACGCAGCTTCGACTCGGCCTGCTCGTGCCGCAAACCCGGCCAAAGCTGGTCGAGTGCGCTTGCGGAAGCTGAGGAGCTGCTTGATCGGCGGCGGGGCGATGTGATTGTCACAGCCGCCAAAGCCGAAGAGCTTTCCAAGCCGAGGGAAACCCGCGAGACCCGACGCGCAGCAGAACAGCGCAAAAGGCAGGAAACAGCCGCAGCCGAAGCACGCAGCCCCGAAGCGCGCGTCAATGAGGCCATCGCCGCGGCATCTCCGGAAGCTGCCGCCATGGTGGCTGCGACCGAGGGCCAGGCCTCCGCTGGCATCGGCCCGCAGGCAATCGTGACCCAAAGCACCGTCTCAGTCACGCAAGGCCAGACACGCACCATGACAAGCGAGGATGGCGAGCAGCGCAAGGTGCGCATGGTCGCGCCGGCGCTCTCACCGCAGGCGACGCCCGACATAACCGTCAGGCGGTGAGGGCTCATCACAGTGCTTAGGCCAGATCAGGGTGCTGATTACTGGATGCAATAATCCGTCTCTACAAAGCAATCCTTTGCCCTGATGGCACAGACATCCATGGCGGCAACCCGCGCACTGAGGCGCGTATCGCTTTGTGATGAACCAGAAACAAACCTGCTGCCACGACTTCTTGCGTAAGCTGCACAGCCTCTGTGCTTAAGCTTGATTTCAATGCTGCACCTAACACCGCCACGCTCCCGGCAAACCTGTTCAGCGGATGCGGAAGCACTTTTCAGTGAGAAAATGGAATAGCCTGTTCCGAAAACTTCGGCATTCGCACCGTCGACAGCCAAAGCATAGGCCGAGCCGGTGCTGGATACCCCCTCAATCTCGATCACGTCGAAATAGGCGGCCAGCAGCACTCCGGCTGCCAGAACCGCAACCGCAAGGCCTGTAATGAAACCTAGCTTCAACCCGGGCGCCAATAGTTTTCTGCTTGCCTGTACCTCTGTTTCAATATCAGCCTCGGTAAGTTCATCTGGCAAATCATGTTTTGAATTTGGCGGAGGA
>JBOFIL010000089.1:0-9728 GCA_051650165.1 Allobosea sp. | reverse complement strand
GCATATTTCTCGGCAGCTTCGGCAGCCTGCCGGGCGGCGGCAGCGGCGGCCCTCGCCTGCTCAAGCGCCTGATCGAGCGTGGTGGTGGACATGGGTGTCACTCCCTCAAATCTGGATTGGATCAGGCGGATTTCTCAGCCTTGGCCTTGGCAGCCTTGGGCTTTGCCTCGGTGGTTTTGGCTTCGGTTGCTTCGGCTTTGGGCGCAGCGAAAGCCGGGTGCACCACCGCGCCATCGCGCGTGAGGCAGGTGGCCTTCACCAGTTCATCCTCCCAGTTCACGGCCAGCTTCTTCTCGCCCTTGTCGATCATGGTCTCGACGAATGCGAAGAGGTTCTTGGCATAGAGCTGCGAGGCGGTCGCCGCGAGGCGACCCGGCACGTTGAGATGGCCCACGATCCGCACGCCATTCTTGGTAATGACCGTCTCGCCAGCCTTGGCCAGCTCGCAATTGCCGCCGCGCTCGACAGCCAGATCGATGATGACCGAACCGGCCCGCATCGCGCCAACCATCTCGGCAGTGATGAGCTTGGGCGCAGGGCGGCCGGGGATCAGCGCCGTGGTGATGACAATATCCTGCTTGGCGATATGGCCTGCCACGAGATCACGCTGCTTGGCCTGATACTCCTTGGACATTTCCTTGGCATAGCCGCCAGCGGTCTGCGCCTGCAGGAACTCCTCATCCTCGACTGCGACAAATTTCGCACCGAGCGACTCGACCTGCTCCTTGGTGGCGGGGCGCACATCGGTGGCGGTGACCACACCACCAAGACGGCGCGCGGTCGCAATGGCCTGCAACCCGGCAACGCCGACACCCATGATGAAGATACGCGCAGCCGGCACAGTGCCCGCCGCCGTCATCATCATCGGAATGGCACGGCCATATTCCGCTGCTCCGTCAATCACGGCGCGGTAACCGGCGAGGTTGGCCTGTGAGGAGAGCACATCCATCACCTGCGCGCGGGTGATGCGCGGCATGAACTCCATCGCGAAGGCCGAAACGCCGGCTTTGGCCATGGCGCTGAGCGCCGCCTCATTGCCATAGGGGTCCATGGTGGCAATCACGAGCGCGCCGGATTTGATCAGCTTGAGTGTGGCCTCATCGGGGCGGCGCACGCCGAGCACAATGTCCGCTCCCTTCAGCGCGGCAGCAGCAGAAGCGGCAATGTTCGCGCCCGCCACCTGATATTCGGCATCCAGAATACCGGAGGCAAGCCCTGCGCCCGCTTGCACGGTGACGCTCGCACCAAGCGCGGCAAGTTTCTTCACCGTTTCCGGGCTCGCCGCAACGCGTGGCTCAAGCGCACTCGTCTCGGTAGCGATGGCGATCTGCATAGAAATCACTCCAGAAAAGGCAAAGGACAGGCATCAGGCAGCGCCAAGCCGCCTAGGCTCACATCAGGACAAGGCAAGCCAGCATGACAAGCAGCGCAACCAGCGGCGCACGCCAGCCGATCGAGGGAGCGGCAAGGCCAATGCCCGCCGTGACCAGGGCAAGGATCGTGCCCATGCTGGCAGCGAACCATGCGTGCTTCACACCGCCAACGGCCAGCGCCGCGACAATCGCGATAATGGCAACTGTTCCCACCTCAGAGAAATGGATGAAGCCCTTGTAGGTGCGGTCATGCTCGGCATAATCCATGTCAGGATGTCCGCCAGTTTGTCCGTGATTATCGGCCATGTTGTCCACTTTCCTCGTCAGCTTTTGCGGGTGTTCCCCGCCACGTGTTCGCCGGATGCTCTAGCGCAGCGCAGCCTTGTGGGCAACGCAGGCCATGGCGATTGCTGCGCCAGTTTGCCGAAATTAACGGCAGTGTAAAACGGAATTGCAGCGAGGAGTTTTCAGGCAAACCTGCTCTCAGGCCAGCCCTGCACGGCCAAGCGCTTTTGCCTGCCTGTCCGCGACCACATCCGTGGCAAAATCACCGAGTTCTTCCTCGATCAGCTGGAAGAAATTGAGTTCCGCGCTCAAATGCAGGAACACGCCGCCCAGCCCGATGGCCGCACGGTCCATGAACACGAACTCGCGCGGGATGGTGATCGGCCCTTTTTCCTTGAGCGCCTTGTGCACCTCAAAAGCCTGTTTGCGGCCATATTCGCCCGGCGCGACACCATCCGCGATGGTGCGCACGCGGTCATCGAGCAACGGGCCATAAATGAACCGCGCCCAGATGTTGAGAATATCGACCAGCTCATTGGTCAGGCCCTTGAAGCCCCAGACCTCATAGCCATGCACGATGCGCGCGCGGTCATCCGCCAGAAATCCACGCCGAAGCTCGACAACGCCCTCGACAAAGCGGGGCGGGAAAATCCGCACGCAGCCATAATCGAGCAGGTTGAGCCCCTGCGGTGCGCCATCCCCGGAGAACACCGTGTAATTGCCCAGATGCGGATCGCCATGGATCACGCCATAGCGGCTGAAGGGCCGCCACCATGCCAGGAACATCGCCTTGGCGATGCGGTTGCGGGTCTCCTGGTCAGCCTGCTTGTGCGAGAGCAGCTTATCACCTTCAAGCCAGCCCATCGTCAGCAGGCGCTTGGTTGAAAGCTCGCGGTGCACAGCCGGTACCCGCACCTCGGGCGTGCCAGCAAGCATATCGGCATAGAGCGCGGCATGCGCGGCCTCGCGGGTGTAATCCAGCTCCTCGCGCACCCTTGCGCCGATTTCCTTGGCGATCTCACGCGTATTGATCGCAGGGTCCATCTGGCGGTGGATCGCGAACAATACCTCAAGCTGCGAGAGATCCGCCTCCACAGCTGATTCCATATCGGGATATTGCAGCTTGCAGGCGAGCTTCTCGCCCGCATGCGATGTGGCCCGGTGCACCTGCCCCAATGAGGCCGCAGCCGCAGGGTTCAGATCAAACTCGGCAAAGCGCGCGCGCCACCCCGCCCCAAGCTCGGCCATCATGCGCCGCTTGACGAAAGCCGCACCCATGGGCGGGGCCTCGGCCTGAAGTTTCTGCAACTCGGTGGCATATTCCGGCGGCACGACATCGGGGATGGTGGCAACAAGCTGCGCCACCTTCATCAACGGGCCCTTGAGCCCGCCCAGCGCGCGGGCGAGCGCCGCGGCATTGCGTGCATCGCTATCTGCCGAGCGCCCGGTGAGCATCGAGGCACCGATGCGCGCGGCAACGCCGCTGACATTGGCCCCGACGCGGGCATAGCGCAGCGCGCGGGCGGAGAGGCGATTGGCTTCAGGATCGTTCTGGCTCATGCAGGTGAGATAAGGCGGCTGCATGACAAGTCAAAGCATCATCGCGGCGGGTCAAGCCTGCGCCACAGTGCCGCAATCCAGATAGGCTTACTTGCCGTTGCGCTTGACCATCAGCTCGAAACGCGGCGGCGGCGGCGGGCGACGCGCTTTTTCATAGGCATCGGATTGCGCATCGGCATGTTTCATGATCGCGAGAATCTGCTTTCTCGGCAGGCCAAGCCTCGCAAGCGCCTCGCGCACCTCGCCGAAAAAGGCAAGCCGTTTGTCCCTGTCAGGCGAAAGCCAGAACGCGCCCTTGTGCGAGCCTGAGAAAAAGCCGCGCGCCATGTGGAAGCCGAGCGCGCGATAGACCTCGAACTGCTCTTCGGAGAAAAACTGGTCGAGCGTGGTCTCATGCGGGAAATCGGCATTGCGCGCCTTGTAGTTGCGCAAGACATCGCTCTCATCGCCAGTAAGCGAGGATTTGATGTAGAATATCACGCCGTTGACGTCTCTCGAGTCCTGGTCGCTTTCATCCTTCTGCCGGTAGACAATCCGGCCAATGGCAACATGCGGCCCGTCGACTTCATGCACGCTTGCCTCTTCTGGCTTGCCAATCAACTCATTGGCCTTGCGGCTTGCGGCTGCGATCTGCGGCCACGGCAATTCCATGCGCACGCCATGGTCAACCCGCATCATCAATTGCGCCTTGATCAGCGACGGGAATGAAAGGGAGGGGTCTGCCTCGGCATCCACACAGATGATCGCCTTGCAGCGGCGTTTGGTCAGTTCATACAAGCCCAGATTCTCAAT
Source organism: Allobosea sp. (assembly GCA_051650165.1). Classification (GTDB taxonomy): domain Bacteria; phylum Pseudomonadota; class Alphaproteobacteria; order Rhizobiales; family Beijerinckiaceae; genus Allobosea. The sequence goes on along the minus strand of JBOFIL010000089.1, from coordinate 5,718 downwards.
GTGGCCCCCATCGGTCAGGTAAATGCGCTTTTCCTTGTCGCTGATCTTGCCGAACAGCTCACGCACCAGCCACCAGGGTCCATAGCCTGTCTCCGGCAGGTTCCAGGGCTTTGCCTCCTCAGGCTCTTCCTTGGCAGCCGGAGTGCCTTGATGCTCAGCCCGCCAGGCTTGCAAAATCGGCTCCTTGAGGTCAGCGAAATCTTCAAGCACCTTCGGGTTCGGCATCCAGTAGCCCAGCCGCACATTCAGCGCAGCCAGGCTGAAGGTGATCACCGGCAACGTGTTGCCGCCCATATTCGCCGAGACGGCAGCGCCTGAGATGGCCATGCCGGTGGCAAGCGTCAGGCGCGGATCGCGCCGCTCAAGCTCTTGGGTGCGGACATAACCGGTCGCATCGCTGCCGCTCCAGTAGGGCGCGAGCGTGAATGTATCGGCATTGCGCCCGCGGCTGTTGAGATAATCCGCCTGCAGGTTCACCGCAGTGTTGACCAGTAGATAGGGCGAGAAGCCGGCTCCTTTCTTGAGGCTGGCCCGCAGGTTGCCTGTCTCGTCCCTTTCATCCTTTGCGAAGATCAGCGAGCTGATTTTCCAGTCATCCGGGTGGAAATCGCGCTGGGCTAGGCCGAGCGGTTGCAAGCCTTGCACCATGGACACAAGGCCCGCAGGCGGTGCGCCCTGGCTTTGCTGCTGAAGAGGCTCGCGCTCCATCAGGAAGGTCTTGCTCAGCCTGTCGCGATAGAGCTGGTGCAGCGTGTTGGCATTGGGGCTGAACCAGCCCGTGATGAACAGAAGCGCGGCCAGAACCACCAGCAGGAAGCCCAGAGCCGGCGTGACGATTGGCAGCAGGCCATTCAGGAAAAGCACAGCGCAGGGCAGCGCAGCCATCACAATCAGCGCCAGCTTCTCCCACAACCGCAGTTCCGAACGCAGGATGAGCACGAATGCCAAGGCCAGCACCGGCAGCAGCAAGGCCACAGCGGCGAAATGTCCACCCAGCCTCACCATCCAATCGGCAAAGCCATAGGCGCAGGTGAAACCGAAATCAGCCTCCTTGAGCCGGGGATTGCAGATGCCGGCATGGGCGAGATTGAGATATGTCACCCAGATCAGAAGCGGCACGGAAAGGCCAAGCAACACGAGGCCAACCTTGTATGCCATGCGCTTTGCCATCGCGGCGAAGCCCGCATCACCAACCGCGGATTTCAGCAGTGCGATCAGCTTCTGGCCAAACGCGAACAAGGCCAGGGCCGCAGGCGTGAGCACGTAACCTGCCTTGCCGAACAGGAAACTTACCCATCCGCCCCCCGCCCCTGCGCTCTCCGCCGCCGCGCTGCGGAACATCGCAGCAAGCACTACAGGCTGAAACTCGAACGCCATGATGCCAAAGGCAAAGATGACCGCCCAGGGCATTCGGTTGGCGACTTTCTGGCGGTCTTCCAATGCGGATTTATAGCCACGGCTGGCCTTGAACATCGTCCAGATAATCATGAGCGAGCCGATGAACAGCAGCATCAGTGGCCCGACGACACCCGGCCCGAGCGCCTCAGGCCAGGTGCCAAGCAGCGCCCGTCCAAGCTGCAGGCTCCAAGGTTCGATCAACCTGTGCACATCCGGGTTGAACGCGATCGTCAAGGCCGCGAGCGCCACAACCGCAATGGCCAGCATGGCAATATTGGCGAGGATGCAGCGGACAACCACCAGAAGATTGGCCAGCACATCCCACCCGCCTCTGGGGGCGAGGTAATTGGCATAATCACGAAGTCTTTGTGTTTCCGGCGTTTCAGAGCCGTCTGTCTTGCTCTCGAACGGATAGCTTGGTTGCTGCGTCATCAGCGCTGCAAGGCAGGTGCCCATGTAATTCCCGCCGGAGACTGTCGAGAGATAATCGATCTGGTCGATCATGATGGAACGCCCGGGCGGGGAGAGCGAATCCATCCCCTGCGTCACGCCCATATTGATCGCAGCCGAGCGGATGCCGCCGCCGGACATGCACATGCCGGTGAGGACAAGACCAAGATCGTCGATTTCCTTCAGCGGTTCGCCGGGCTTGTGGCCGCTCTTGGCGATGACGTCCTCGATCTCTTTGGCCTTGCCCGGTTTCAGGCGGTAGTCGAGAATGGGAGACTGAGATGCCTTTTCGGGGGCATTGTCAGCCAGCTTGGCTGCAGACCCCTTTTTCTTTTCCTTTGCCTTCTGCTCCTTTGCCTCTTTTTTACGGCGCAGGCGCTCGCGCGCATGCTGAGACCAGCGCCTCCGATCAATAACACGCAGCTCGTCGACGAAGGTTTCTGAGAAACTGGCGAGCTTGGGCGCGGGAATGGCTGTGGCTGAGGCAAGGGATGCGTCCCCTGCCTTGATGAGGGTGCCGACACTGGAACCTGTCTTGCCTGATTGGCCGGTGATCTTGCCGACAAGCCGCCTGAGCCAGCCGATAAGGCCATCGCTCTGCCCCGGCTCGGGTGTTGTTGCGCTCGCCATCTTGCCCCGCATCACGTTACTCAAGGTCAGCTTATGTCCTGAGGCCTGAATCACGCAAGCGGCATATGCAGAAAATCTTGAGGCCAGCCGGCCAATTCTATTCTTCCATGGCCTCCAGCTCGGCGATCATGCCTTGGATCATTGAAAGACCAATGGCCCAGAAGCCGGGATCGCGCGCATCAAGCCCGAAAGGCTTGAGCAGCTCGTTGTAGGGCTTGGCCCCGCCTGCCGAGAGGAGCGCGAAATAGCGATCCTGGAAGCCATCCGCTGCGCGCTCATAAACGCCATACAGCGAGTTCACGAGGCAATCGCCGAAGGCATAGGCATAGACATAAAACGGCGAGTGGATGAAATGCGGAATGTAGACCCAGAAGGTCTCGTAGCCCGGCCCCAGCTTAATGGCGGGCCCGAGACTCTCCTCCTGCACACTCATCCAGAGTTCGCAGATCTTGTCGGCGGTGAGTTCGCCGTTCTTGCGCTCCAGATGCACCTTGCGCTCGAAGGAGTAGAACGCGATCTGCCGCACCACCGTGTTGATCATGTCCTCCACCTTGGCGGCGAGCATGGCTTTGCGCTGCACCTTGTCGACAGTGCCGGCGAGCAGGCGGCGGAAGGTCAACATCTCACCGAATACGCTGGCCGTCTCGGCCAAGGTAAGCGGCGTCGGGGCCATCAGCGCGCCATTGGGCGCAGCCAGCACCTGATGCACGCCATGCCCAAGCTCATGGGCGAGCGTCATCACATCGCGCGGTTTGCCCTGATAATTCAGGAGAACATAGGGGTGCGCTGAGGGGACAGTCGGGTGCGCGAAAGCTCCCGGTGCCTTGCCGGGCCGCACAGGCGCATCGATCCAGCCCTCATCGAAGAAGCGCCGGGCGATGTCGGCCATTAGCGGCGAGAAATCATGGTAGGCGTCCAGCACCATGCTTCGCGCCTCGCCCCAGCCAATGGTGCGCTGCTTCACCTTGGGCAGCGGCGCATTGCGATCCCAATAGTTCAGCTGGTCCATGCCGAACCATTTTGCCTTCAGCTTGTAATAGCGATGCGAGAGGCGCGGGTGAGCCTCTCGCACGGCGCAGACCAGGGCATCGACCACATCGCGCTCGACACGGTTAGACAAGTGCCGCGCATCCGCCACATCGGAGAAGTTGCGCCAGCGATCGGCGATTTCCTTGTCCTTGGCGAGCGTGTTGGTGATCAGCGCGAAAACGCGCAGATTGTCCTTGAACACCCCGCCCAGAACCTCGGCAGCCTCTTTGCGCTTTTCCGGCTTCTCATCCTGAAGCTGGTTGAGTGTCGGCTCGATAGCGAGTTCCTTGCCACCCAGCGTGAAGCGCAGCGAGGCGATGGTCTCATCGAACAGCCTGTTCCAGGCCGCATGTCCGGTGATGGATTTCTCGTGGAAGAGTTGCTCGATGCGATCTTCAAGCTGGTGCGGCTTGTCTTTGCGCAGATCATCAAGCCAGGGCTTGTAATGCGCCAGCGGGGCTTGGGCCGCCGCCTTGTCCAGCAAGGCATCATCCAGCCGGTTGAGCTCGAGGCCGAAAAACAGCAGGTCGGTCGAGATCGCGGTGATTTTCTCCTGCGCATCGCCATAGAATTTGGCGCGCAAGGGGTCAGTGGTGTCGCCCGAATAGACAAGGCCAGCATAGGACATGATGCGACCGATCACATCATCCAGCGCCTCATATTCCGCGATGCAGGCATGTAGCGCAGCGCTGGCATCGGGCTGGCGCAGCATCGCCTCAAGCTTGCCGCGATATGTGGCGGCAAAGGCAGCCGCATCCTTGGCGGCGCGTGCCATGTCGGCAGCGAACTCCTTCGAGTCCATGCCGGGATAAAGATGGGTCAGATCCCACTCCGGCAGATCACCAAGTGCCGGATCAGGTTTAGCCCCTTTTGATGCGGCGGCATGTGCGTATGAATGCGGCGAGAGAGCCACTGCTGGCAGCGGAACTTGAAAGTTGAGCTTCAGCATCAGGCGAATCCGGCTTCGAGGGACATGATCAACATATGCGGTGGCAACCCTTGCCGATCAACCTGTGAATGAAGCTGCGTGAAACGTGCCTCAAACGCGCCTCGCTTCGCCGGCTGTTTAGCGTGCGTTAACGCTTGGGGGCCAGATTGCTCCATAACGGTACACGAATCGCACCACCATTGGCGCGCGTGCACCACCGCCGACCCAGGACGGGTTTTCGATACACAACCCGCTTGAGGCTGAAGACCACGCATGAGCGCCACCATCCTAGTTGTCGATGATGATCCAGTGCAGCGCCGGCTGCTTGAGGCGATGCTGCGCCGCTTTGGCTATGAGACCATCGTGCTGGAAGGCGGCGATGCGGCCATCAAGCTGCTGGCAGGGCCGGAGGGTGCGTCGATTGCCGCGATGGTGCTCGATCTTGTCATGCCAGACCTCGACGGCATGGGTGTGCTGGCCGCCATGCGTGAGCGCGGCATCGAGACGCCTGTGGTCGTGCAGACCGCCCATGGCTCGATTGACGCTGTTGTCTCGGCGATGCGCGCAGGCGCTGCTGATTTCGTCGTCAAGCCCGTGGGAGCCGAGCGGCTTCAGGTCTCGATCAAGAACGCCATGCGCGTCGGCGCGCTGGAGGATGAACTGCGCCGGATGAAACGGCGGGTTTCAAACGCACTGACCTTCAAGGATCTCTCGACCCGCAGCGCCGATATGGGCCGCGTCGTGCGCCTTGCCGAACGGGCCGCCAAATCCAACATCCCGGTGCTGATCGAAGGCGAATCCGGCGTTGGCAAAGAGGTGCTGGCCAGAGCCATTCAAGGCTCGGGCGACCGCAAGGGTAAGCCCTTCATCACGGTAAATTGCGGCGCATTGCCTGAAAACCTGGTTGAATCCATCCTTTTCGGCCATGAGAAGGGCGCCTTCACCGGCGCAACCGAGAAGCACGCCGGCAAGTTTCTTGAAGCCAGCGGCGGCACGCTCTTCCTCGACGAGATCGGCGAATTGCCGCTCGATACACAGGTGAAATTACTGCGCGCCATTCAGGAAGGCGAGGTCGACCCGGTGGGCGGGCGCAAGCCGGTGCGCGTTGACATCCGAATAGTCTCCGCCACCAATCGCAGCCTGATGGAACTCGTCAAGCAGGGCCGCTTCCGCGAAGACCTGTATTATCGCCTCAATGTCTTCCCGATCATGCTGCCGCCGTTGCGCTCGCGCCGCGAGGATATTCCCGATCTCGCGCGCTCCTTCCTCGCCCGTTTCGCGGC
>JBOFIL010000088.1:0-1265 GCA_051650165.1 Allobosea sp. | reverse complement strand
CGCGGTTTCCATGAATGGCCCGATCAGCAGGCAGATTTCGGCAAGGCGCGAGGCTGAGCGCTCCTCGGGTGTGTCTTCTCGCATGGGCCTCTCGATGCTGGTGGCAAAGGCGAGGCCCGCGAGGATCACCAGCACCGCGGGCAGCGCAATCCATGTTCCGCCCAGAAACGCATCGAAAATGCGCGGCAGATCACCCTGCGAGGGGCCGGAAAACCATGTCACGAGCCCGGCCGCTGCCGTGCCGACCAGCCCCGCCATGAGCGGCGAGCGCCCCAGCAGGATCAGGCCGACAAAGGCAGCGAAAGGGAACAGCCAGACGAGGATCATGGATGATTATCGATAGGGGTCAGCTGCATCGCGCAAGCCATCGCCGACAAAGTTGAAGGCGAGGATCACGAAGATGACAGGCACCACAGGCAGCATCAGCCATGGGTAAAGCGCGACCACATTGATGTTCTGCGCCTCGTTCAGCATCACGCCCCATGAGACAATGGGGGGCCGCAACCCCAGCCCGAGGAATGACAGCGCTGTCTCGCCAAGGATCATGCCGGGGATAGTCACGGTGGCCTTGGCGATGAGGTGGCTCATGAAGCCCGGCACCAGATGCCGCCCGACAATGCGCGGCGTCTTCGCGCCCATCAGCTGGGCGGCGAGCACATAATCCTCCTCGCGCAAGGAGAGCAGCTTGGAGCGCACGGCCCGCGCCAGCCCGGTCCAGTCCATCAGCCCGAGAATGATGGTGATGCCGAAATAGACAAAAAGCGGGCTCCAGCTTGGCGGCATGATCGAGGCCAGCGCCATCCACAGCGGGATATGCGGCAGCGATTGGATCACCTCGATGATGCGTTGTGTCACGAGGTCGAACAGCCCGCCATAATAGCCCGCCAAGCCGCCGATGATGATCCCCAGGATGAAACTCACCGTGATGCCGAGCACGCCGATGGTCAGCGAAATGCGCGAGCCATAAAGCGTGCGCGAGAGCATGTCGCGACCCAGCCTGTCCGTGCCGAGCAGGAACATCTGGCCTTGCTCTGGCGGGCAGAACAGCCTGTAGCGCCCCTCGATCATCCCCCAGAATTTATAGGGCTCGCCGGCGCAGAAGAAGCGGATCGGCAGCGGCTTTGATGTGTCAGGGGTATATTCGCGGCGCAAATTCTCCATGTTGAGCTGCATTTTGTGGCCATAGACAAATGGCCCGATGAAGCTGCCCTCATGGAACAGATGGATGGCCTGCGGCGGCGCGCGGATGAAATCCGTGTTGCGGC
>JBOFIL010000087.1:0-1987 GCA_051650165.1 Allobosea sp. | reverse complement strand
TCCATCCGCTCATGGATCGGGGCGAGGCGGCGGGCATCAATATCAGTCGCGAAAATCTGGCCTGAGTTGTTCATCAACGCCGCGAGCGCCAGCGTCTTGCCGCCGCCGCCCGCGCACAGATCGAGCACCTGCTCACCCGGCTCCACGCCAGACATGGCCGCCACAAGCTGCGAGCCCTCATCCTGAATTTCGAACTGGCCCTTGATGAATTCCGGCAGCGCCTGAAGCGACGGCCCGCGCCCGCCCTCGCCTGCGTCAAAGCGCATGCCCACTGAGGACCACGGCGTATCGGCAGGGTTGAGATGCGCGAGCTTGGGGCGAATGACATCGCGCAGGGATTTCAACGAGTTGATACGAATATCGACAGGCGCGCGGCCCGACAAAGCCGCGACTTCTGCCACGGCATCCGCGCCATAGGCTGCCTCGAATTGCGGCCAGAGCCATTCCGGCGCATCGGCCTGCACATGGGCAGGCGCAGCGCTCAGATCGGGCGAGGCCAAGCGTCGCTGCTCATCATCGCTCAAGGGTGATGGCGCAAAGCGCTCGCCAGAGCACAGCGCCGAGATCGTCTCCACTTCCATGCCCCGCTGGAGCAGGAGGGCGCCCAGAAGTTGCGCGCGCGCAGTGTCACTGCCCATCATGAAGACGGCTGAAGCCTGCCGGCGCAGCGCGTCAGAGGTGAGCGAAGCGATGGCGGCGCGGTCCTTCGAGCCCGCAAAGCGGTGCCCCTTGCCCCAATCCTTGAGTGCTTCGCTGGCAGGGAGGCGGCGCGCTTGAATATCCTCAAGAATTTCAATTGCGGCGGAGAGACGTGCGGCAGGTGTCATGATATTCCGGCATCCGCGGGCGGCGTTGCCCATGTTGACGCCACGTTTCACATGCTGTCTGAGATGGCAACCACCCTAGCCTGCATTTCAGACCAACGGAGACTCTGGACATGATCACAAAAGCCATTCGCGTCGCCACTCGCGTTACCATTCTTGGCTTTATCGCGGTTTCGATTGCTGCTTGCGCCACTGCGCCAGTCCAGACAGACCTGACGGCCCCGAAGCCTGCACGTGCTGACGCCAAGACATCGCTGGAATCTGGCCGCAACTATCGCTGAAGCCAGTTCCGGGAGACGCCGTCAGGCATAGGTCAGCGGCGTCTGCGTTGTTTCCTTCAGTGATTCCATGACGAAGCTCGCCGAGACATCACCCATGTCAATGCGGGCGATCAGGCGTTTGTAGAGGCCGTCATAGGCCTCCACATCCTTGACGCGCGCCTTGAGGATGTAATCCAGATCGCCTGCGGTGCGGTATGCGCCAACGATCTCAGGGATAGTCGCGACCACATCGCGGAATTTCTCGGCCCAGCCTTCAGAATGCTGGCTGGTGCGAATGAGAATGAGCACGGTCAGGCCAGCATTGACCTTGCGCGGGTCCACCAGCGCGACGCGGGCGCGGATCACGCCCGCCTCCTCCAGCGCCTTCATCCGACGCCAGCAGGCATTTCGCGAGAGATGAACACGCTCGGATAATTCATCAATGCTGAGTGAGGCATCCTGCTGCACCTCTCTCAGGATAGCCAGATCGCGCTCATCCAGCATCATGAGAAATCATCCCCTTATTCGATATTTACGTAGAATATTTTATTACAAACGGTGCAATAGTCCACATCTTTCGGGACGCTGTCCCGCTTGAATCGCGATTAAATCCTTCATCGGTTCAAAGGGGATGACACATGGCCCAATCTTCACTGCGCGACGCGTTCACCGCACACCCGGCCGCTGTTGGCGAGAGCTACTGGCAGCATTTCGGCGTGGCGCTGAAATATGCCGGCTGGTTGTTCGCAGCGAGCTTCTGCGCGCTGGTGCACGCCCTGCTGCCCTTCATGTTCGAGAAGACAGCAAGCGGCATGATCCGCGCCATGGTGGCCGATATGGACCGGCGCAAAGCCCATTGCCAGGCCAATGCAGCTCCCATGCAAGCGGCTGAATAACCAGCTG
>JBOFIL010000086.1:0-12460 GCA_051650165.1 Allobosea sp. | reverse complement strand
TGCTGATGGGGCTGAACAAGCGCATCCGCGATGTGCGGCAAGGGCCTGATGGCTTGCTCTATCTTGTCATCGATGACCCGAACGGCGAGGTTCTGCGGCTGAAGCCCGGGGGATAGCCCTTCTCCCCTTGCGGGAGAAGGTGCCCGAAGGGCGGATGAGGGGTAAACTTGATTATTGGCAAAACCCCTCACCCGGTTTCGCAACGCGGCCAAGTTTACGCTGGCTGCGTAAACTTGCCATCGCGCTCAACCACCCTCTCCCGCGGGGGGAGAGGGTGAGGCAAGCAAGACACCCCTCACGCAATCCTGATGCGTGCGGCATTCTCGTAAGCCACGGCAAGGCGCGCAAGCGAGAGATCGCTGCCCTTCGGCCCGATCAACGAAAGGCCCATGGGCGCGCCATCGCGGCGCAAGCACGGAATGCTGATCTGCGGCAAGCCGGAGAGACCTGAAAGACACAGCAAACGCAGCGCACGGTTGCGAAAATCCTCCAGTGCCGCCTCGCTGGTGGAGGCGAGCGGAGCGATGTCCGGCATGGTGGGCAGGATGAGAACGCCGTCCTCACCCAGCAGGCGCTTGAGACTGTTGCGGAAGCGCGTGCGGATGCGGTTGCCCTTCGCCACCTCCTCATCGGTGACGGCTTTCGAGAAGGCGAACCGCTCTGCAACGCCCGGCCCCAAAACGGGCTGATACCGCGCGATCATCGCGCCATCGCTCTGCCAGGCCTCCCGGCCCTGAAGCCAGCGGAAGGCCCAATAGAGATCGTCGATCTTTGAAGCGGCATCCACTGCGGCAGGCTCGCCCAAAGCCAGCCCGGCACGGCGGATCGCATCCGTGACGATCGGCCTTGCCTCATCTGTTGCGAGATCAATCAGCGCAGGATCGATGAGCCAGCGGGGCTTGGCCGGCAGCGGCGCACGATCCTTGCCAAGCACAGTTTCGGCCACCTTCAGGAACGTCTCGCCATCGCGGGTGAAAAAGCCCGCCGTGTCGAAGCTGTCCGCCAGCGGCCAGGCGAGCTTGAGCGAGAGCCGGCCATGGGTGGGGCGGATGCCGAACAGGCCGCAATAGCTCGCCGGCCCACGGACTGATCCGCCTGTGTCGGTGCCAAGCGCAATGTCAGCGAGATTGCCCGCCACAGCAGCCGCTGAGCCACAGGAGGAGCCACCCGTGATGCGCTCCGGCGCAGCCGGATTGATCGGCGAGCCGAAATGCGCATTCTTGCCATTGAGCGAAAAGGCCAGCTCATCGGTAAGCGTCTTGCCGACAAAGCGAGCGCCAGCTTTCAGCATTTGCGCAGGCAAGGGCGCGGTGCGCTTCTTGATGCCGGAAAGAGCCAGCACCGTGGGCGAGCCGGCGCTGGTGGGGTAGCCCCTAACATCGAACAGATCCTTCACCGCCAGCGTGAGCCCTGCGAGCGGCCCTGTGGGCGAATGCTGCACAGCTGCATCTGGATAAGGCATCATGCAGCGATAGGGATCATTCAAGGCAGGCATGGGAACCTCGTTTCTTCAGGGTCAGAGACCGAGCGCCGCGCCATCCGAGCGCGGATCATGCGTGGCTTCAACGCGGCCATTATCCGCGTGCTTCACCAGCAGGCCCGCATGGCCGAAGGCATCGGCATAGGGCTCGGAGAATTCCTCGATCATATGGCCGGCAGCGGCAAGGCGCGCCATCAGCACGTGATCGAGCCGGTTCTCGGTTTTCAGGCTGGTGGATGTCGTGCCCCATGTCCGGCCAAACAGCCAGCGCGGGCGGTCCACCGCATCGGCAACGCTGGCACCTTTCCGGTAGCGCGAGAACACCTGCGCCTGGAATTGCGGCTGGCCATCGCCGCCCATGCAGCCATAGGAGACGACGCGCCCATCGCCGAACACCGCCAGCGCAGGGTTGAGCGTGTGGAACGGCTTGCGGCCAGGCTGGAGCGGATTGACGGCCTTCTCATCCAGCGAGAAGGCAACGCCCCGGTTCTGCCAGAGAATGCCGGTGGAGGGCAGCACGCAGCCCGAGCCATATTCCCAATAGACCGACTGGATATAGGAAACGGCGAGGCCTGATTTATCGATCACGCCCATCCAGATCGTGTCGCCATCGCCTTCTTTCAGCGGATAAGGCGCGGCGCGCTTCATGTCGATCTTCGCAGCCTCGGCGGCGAATAAGGCTTCGGTGAGGAAGGTCGCCGGATCATGCTTCGCGAAGGCTGGGTCAGTCACCACCTTGTCGCGGATGGCAAAGGCGCGCTTGGTCGCCTCGACAAGCCCATGATGGAACTGGAAGCTCTCGGCCTTCTCCACCTTCAATTGCTCGAAAATTCCGAGGATCAGCAAGGAGGCCAGCCCCTGCGTCGGCGGCGGGAAATTATACACCGTGCAATCGGAGAGCTTAAGCGACAACGCCTCGCGCATCACCGCACCGTAAGCCTCCATGTCGGCGCGCGTCACCGGCGAGCCGATGCGCTCCAGATCGGCGGCATTTTCGCGGGCGATGTCGCCGCGATAGAAATCATCAAGGCCGGCTTTCACGAGGTGCGCCAGCGTGTCGCCCAGCTTTGCCGGCTTGCGGATCGCGCCTTGCGTCAGTGGCTCTTTCGAGGCGCGGAACGTCTGCGCAAAGCCAGGCGCTGTGAGCAGATTGTCGAAATCCTTGGGCCAGTAGCGCGCTTCCGAATGCGAGATCGGATAGCCGTCACGCGCGAAGCTGACAGCATCATGCATGAGGTCTTTCAGCGGCATGCGCCCGCCAAGCCTCTCAGCGAGCGCCAGCGCCGCCTGCCAGCCGCCGATTGCTCCGGCAACAGTGAGCGCCGCATCGGGCCCACGCGGGGCAATCGTCTCGAAGCCCTTGTCACGATAGCGTTGAATAGTGGCCTTTGCGCCAGCAGGCCCGCATGCCTCGATGGCATGCACCTTGCCGGATGGCTCTCGCACCAGCCAGAAGCCATCGCCGCCAATGCCGTTCATGTGCGGATAAACCACCGCGATGGTGGCTGCCATGGCGACCGTGGCCTCAATGGCATTGCCGCCCGCCTCCAACACGGCCCTTCCACTTGTCGAGGCAAGATGGTGCGGCGCGGCGACTGCGGCGGAAGCGAAAGTAGGTGTATCGGGCATGTGGCTGAACCGGATGAGGAGAGGGAGCAAAGGAAAGCGATCTATAGCGAAGGCTTGCACGCCATCATCAGCTCGGCTAGGCCGTGGCAAGCATCAACGCAAGCTGGTATCGCATATCGCCATGGCGCTCAAAAGCTCGAACAGTCTCACCATCATCTCGCTGGCCATCCTCGTCGGCACGGAAGTGATGGCGGTTGCGCTGGCTTCCGCATGGGCTCTGGGTGGGCTTTTCGAGCTGGGGCCCACAATCACCTATGTGATGATGGGCCTGTTCTCGGGTGCAGGCCTATACATGATGGTGCGCTTCGTGCAGCAGGCGATGCGGGTGGAGCCACTGCACGATTGAGGCGATGGCTGTGGCTCGCAGCTGACCTGGTGCCTATTTAGGCATCGACGAATAATAGGCGGCCAGCGCGGAAATATCATCATCCTGCAGCTTGCCAGCGACATTCTGCATCACATTATTGGCGCGTGTCTTGTCGCGATATTCCTTCAGCGCCTTGATGAAGGGCTCCTGATCCATGCCATGGATCACACGTACACCGCCCACCTGAGGCCCGGTGGGGCGATGGCAGCCGGCACATTCAGATGCCAGATACTCGCCATATGCCTTGTCGCCAGCCTGCGCCAGCGTCCCACCCGCTGTGGCACAGCCGAAGGCGATGAGTATCGCTCGTGCCACTCGGGCAAGGCTGTTGACCGGCGCAGATTCGACCGACCCGAACCCGGCATGTTGTTTCAAAACACTCATTAGGGCTTCTCCCAAGGAAGCTTAGCCGGAACATAAAATACTTCAGGCCGCGTGAACGCGCGCCACGAAACTCTCGATCTCGCGCGACAGATTGTCGCTTTCCTGCGTCAGGGCAACGGTCGCAGACAAGACCTGCTCGGCTGCAGCTCCGGTATCCTGCGCGCTGGCATTGACCTGTTCAATGGCCTGCGTCACCTGCGCCGTGCCGCGTGCCGCGGAAGTCGCGTTATCGGCAATCTGCTGGGTGACGGCCTGTTGCTCATCCACTGCCGCGGCAATGGCGAAGGCGATCTGCGACATTTGCGTGATCGTATCCGAGATGGTCGAGATCATCGTCACAGCTTCGCCGGTCCCGCGCTGAATGGCTGCAATCTGATCGCTGATCTCGTGTGTTGCCTTTTCGGTCTGGTCGGCCAGAACCTTGACCTCCTGCGCCACGACAGAGAAGCCCCGCCCGGCCTCGCCGGCGCGCGCCGCCTCGATGGTGGCATTGAGCGCGAGCAGGTTGGTCTGCGTGGCGATGGTGCGGATAAGATCCACCACATCGCCTATGCGGCGGGTGGCCTCTTCAAGCGCATCGATGCGGCTGCGGGTCTCAGCCGCCTGCTGCGCAGCAGAGCTGACAATCTCCGTCGATTTGCTCATCTGATTGCTGATTTCGGCGACCGAAACCGCCAATTGGCCGGAGGAGCGCGACACCACATCGACACTGTTGGACGCACTGACAGCCGATGTCGCTACCGAACTGGCCATATCCAATGTGCCCGCCGCACTGTGGGTCAGGCTATGCGCGGAGTTTTCCAGCTGGCGGGCGGAGGAAAGAACTGTCTGCACAATGGCGCCGGAAGCTCCCTTCAGTTGCTCTGCGAATTCGATCAGCGAGGCGCGGCGCTCTGCGGCGGCGCGGCGCTCGTCCTCGAAGCGCTGCTGTTCCAACTGAGAAATCTTGCGGGCGTTTTCCTTGAACACCTCAAGCGCGCCAGCCATCGCGCCAATTTCGTCGCGGCGCTGCGTAAACGGCACGGCCACGGCAAAATCGCTGTCAGCCAAGCGGCGCATCACCAGCGTGATGTTCTGAATAGGCAGGGCAACCGATCGCGCGGTGTAAACACCGACCAGCAGCGCCACGATGAGTGCCAGCACCGAGAGCACGAGCACCACCTGGTTGGTGCGTGCAATGGTGGCGGCTGCCTCGGCCTGGGCATCCTTGTTGCGTGTTTCCTGCTCATTGCGGAAGGCACTTGCGGCGGCCACGGCGCCATTGGCGAAGCTGGCCATATTGCCCTTGACCAGGCCATCTAGCTCGGCAGCCGCCGCAACGACGCGCTGCAGCGTCACGACGAGACCTTCAGCATCCTTCAGCGCGGCGCGCAACGATTGCCCCATCGCATCATCATATGGATTGCTGGCAATAATGGTGAGGTTCCTGCGAAACAGGTCGAGCTGCCGCTCGGCAAGGCGTGCGCGTGAGGGGATCAGATCACTCAGGAACTGCGCCACATTCAGCCGGGCCAGCAGAAACTGCTCCTGGCTGACGCCGAGACTTGCCGCCAGTTCAAGCTTCCCATCTTCCATCGCCTTCGCCCTTGCAGCCGTGATGGCCTCCCGGATGCGGAGGGCAGCGGGCTCGAGTTCGCTTGATACAATGATCCCGCGGGATTCGCGCGCTGCGAAACCTGTGCCTATGAGGTCGCTGTAGGCCTCAAAAGCCTTTCGAAAGGCACTGACATGGGCATTGCCTGCGAGAGACTGATCATGCAGCAGCTGCTTGACATCGCCCTGGAGCTTGTCCCGCGCGGCCAGTGCAGCCTTGCCGTAGGTCTCGTTGCCCGTTTCGATGAAACGATCAACCGACCGGCGCAGCATGGTGAAATCACGCTCCAGCTCAAGTGCTTCGACAATGCCGACAGTGGTATTGGCCGCCTTGGCGTTCTGCTCGCGCAACACCTTGCTGGAATGCTGCGTGAACAAGACCAGCAAACCGATGAACAAGCCGATGATGGCGACTGACACATAGAGCCGCGCTGCTATCCCGACGCGCACGAAGCGAAACATACCAAACCCCTCTGGAATGAAATTTGACATTGGTCGATCATGCTTAAAGCCCCGTAAACCAACGACACGCCGTTGACGCTGCGGGCTGCCCCGCCTACCTCATGCAGGGCGCGGCAAAAGCAGACGCATGAGTGCTTCCAGGAGCGGTTTGATGGCGAAAATGAATCGGCGAGACATGCTGGCAGGCGCGCTAGGGCTTGCAGCCTCAGCCGGCTTCAGCAAGGAGGCACTCTCGCAAACCGGGCTGAAACTTGGGACGAGCCAGCCCTTTGCCTTCGATGCACTGAAAGCACGCGCGAAGGAGCTGGCCTCAAGGCCTTATGCGCCGCCGCCGCGCCCTCGCCCCGATGTGCTGGAGCGCATCGATTATGACGCGCATGGCAAAATCAAGTTCAAGCCGGAGATGGCGCTTTGGGCCAATGGACCCTCGCCTTTCCCGGTCACGTTCTTCCACCTTGGCCGCTATTTCCAGAAGTCTGTGCGGATGCATGTTGTCGATGGCGATGCCGGCAAAATGACGGCGCGCGAGATTGTCTATGACGAGCGCTATTTCGATATGCCCAAGGATTCGCCGGCGCATGAATTGCCGGAAAACTCGGGCTTTGCCGGCTTCCGGTTTCAGGAGAGCCGCGCCGGCCAGCCGGGCCCGAAAGGCACCACACTCGACTGGAAGGGCAATGACTGGGTGGCCTTTCTCGGCGCGTCGTATTTCCGCGCCATTGGCGATCTCTGGCAGTATGGCCTATCGGCGCGCGGGCTGATGATTGACGCCGCCGTGCATGGTCAGGCGGAAGAATTCCCGGATTTCACCCATATCTGGCTGGAAACACCCAAGGCCGACGCAAAAAGCGTGGTGGTCTATGCGTTGCTCTCAGGGCCGTCAGTGGCTGGCGCGTTCAAATTCACCATGCGCCGCGAGGCTGGCGTGATCATGGAAGTGGAGAAGTCCCTCACCTTCCGCAGGCCTGTGAGCCGGCTTGGCATTGCGCCGCTCACCTCGATGTTCTGGTATTCCGAAACCGTGAAACCCACCGCCATCGATTGGCGGCCCGAGGTGCATGATTCGGATGGGCTGGCGCTGTGGACCGGTGCGGGAGAGCGCATCTGGCGCCCGCTGAACAATCCGCGCTCCACCGTGGCTTCAGCCTTTGGTGATGACAACCCGCGCGGCTTTGGCCTGATGCAGCGCGACCGCGTGTTCGGGCACTACATGGATGGCGTCGCCTATGACCGCCGCCCGAGCCTCTGGATCGAGCCACTGGCCGGCCCTGATGGCAAGGGCTGGGGCAAGGGGGCTGTCGAGCTGATCGAAATTCCCACCGATGACGAGATCCATGACAACATCGTCGCCAGCTGGAAGCCTGCGGAAGCAGTGCGCGCCGGCGAGACGCGTGACTATCGCTACCGGCTGCACTGGATTGGCGACGAGCCCTACCCATCCCCGCTCGGGCGCGTGGTGGCAACGCGTCTCGGCAATGGCGGACAGCCCGGCACCGCGCGCCCGCAAGGCGTGCGCAAGTTCATGATCGAGTTCCTTGGCGGGCCACTGGCAAATCTTCCCAAGGGCGTGATACCCGAACCGGTACTCTGGGCCTCCCGCGGCGAGTTCCAGCCCTATCGCCAGACCGAAGCCATCCCCAATGATGTGCCCGGCCATTGGCGCACTCAATTTGACCTGAAAGCCGAAGGCAACGCGCCCATCGAAATGCGTGCTTTCCTCAAGGCTGGCGACCAGATCCTCACCGAAACCTGGCTTTATCAGTATCATCCATTCTGAGGGCCGATGACATGTCGCACCAGCTGCACATCTTCCGCATCGGCTCGGACAATGCCGGCTGCCTGATACGCTGCGATGCAACAGGCCGCATCGCCGCCATTGATGCCGGCGAGGCAGCGCCAGTTCTGGCTGAGGCCAAGCGCATCGGCTGGACCATCACCGACATCCTCATCACCCATGAACACCCCGACCATATTGCCGGCGTCGCTGAGGTGAAGGCCGCAACGGGCGCGCAAGTCACAGGCCCGGCAGCGGCAGGCGCAGCCCCGCTCGACCGCGTGGTGCGCGAAGGCGAAGAAGTCTTGATCGGCGCGCTGCCCTTCGCGGTCTGGGAAACACCCGGCCATGCGCCGGGGCACTTGGCTTACGTCAGCCGCGAGGCAAAGCTCGCGCTTGTTGGCGATGTGCTGTTCGTGATGGGCTGCGGGCGGGTGTTTGGCGGGCCACCCGAAACCGCTCAGCTATGGGCGGCGCTTTCGCGCCTCAGCACGTTGCCCAACGATACACGCGTCGTCACAGGCCATGATTACACGCTGTCCAATGCACGCTTTGCCGCCCATACCGAGCCAGCGAATGCTGCGATTGCCGCGCGGCTGAAAGAGGCGGAGCAAGCCAAGGCTGAGGGGCGGCTATTGGCCGACACCACGATTGGCGAAGAGCTGGCCACCAACCCATTCCTGCGCGCCGGCTCATCGGAAGAATTCGCCGCCCGCCGCGCCGCCAAGAACACATTCCGCTGAGGCCGCGATGAACGATCTTTCCGCCACTGAAATCATCCGCCTGTTGGGCCTCCAGCCACACCCGGAGGGTGGGTATTTCCGCGAGACATTCCGCGATCCGCGCACCGATGAGAATGGCCGCAGCCTAGGCACTGCGATCTATTATCTGCTGGGCGTCGGCGAGGTTTCCGAATGGCACAAGGTGGATGCCGCCGAGATTTGGCATTGGCATGGCGGCGCGCCCATGGTGCTGACACTCTCGGAAAATGGCCATGATGCGAGCGCCTATCATCTGGGGCCTAACCTATTGGCCGGCCAGCGCCCGCAACTGGTGGTTCCGGCAGGCTGCTGGCAGAGCGCGACCTCGCTGGGGGCGTGGACACTGGTGGGCTGCACTGTTTCGCCCGGCTTTGATTTCGCCGGCTTCGAGATGGCCCCGCCCGGCTGGAGACCAACGCCCCGGACGAATTCTGGCAAAGGCAGCTGAGCCTGAACACATGGAAATGTGCATATGAACTTGCCGGATTACATCGATCTTGCGCTGGTTGCCGCCTGCGAGGAGCGCATCGTCAATGCCTGGCCAGCGCCCTCGACATTGATGATCGAAGGCTGGGTTGTGCGTTTTGCAAATGGCTATTCGGGCCGCGCCAATTCTGCGAGCCCCTTGAGTGCAGGCGCTACGCTCTCCGAGGAAGCGCTGGCACTCATCGAGCGGCTTTATGAGGATGCTCATTTGCCGCCCTGCATACGCATTACACCGTTGACGCATGCCGGCATGGCCAACCGACTGGCGAAGCGCGGTTATCGTCGCAAGGATGCCTCTCTCGGCATGGTCGCTGATTTGAGCGGGCAAGTGTTTGAAAAGCCGCCGGGCCTCAGCCTCTCGCCCCGCCCCGTACGCACATGGATCGAGGCCGTCGCTGCACGCCAAACGCCAGACAAGAGCGACCCGGACAAGCTCAGCGCCATCGTTTCCGGCATTCGCCTGCCAGCAACATTCGCGACGCTGGAAATGGACGGTCAGCCGGCGGCATTGGCCATGTGTGTAGCTGAGCGCGGGCTGGCGGAGATTGGCTCGGTGATTGTCGATGCCGGCCAGCGGGGCCGAGGCCATGGCCGCCGGCTCATGCATGGCGTGATGAGCTGGGCGGCTGAGATGGGCTGCGAACGCGCCTATCTGCAGGTGGAGAGCAACAATGCTGTCGCGATCCGTCTCTATGAAAGCCTTGGCTTCAAGCCAGCCAATGGCTACCAGACATGGATCAGGGACGGGCTTTAGCTGCGCGTCAGCCCCGCCTTGATCTCCGGCCAGCTTGCCACGCAAGCACCCAGCACGATGAGCCCGCAGGCTAACGCGACCGCGAATGTCAGCGGTGCGGCACCAGTTGCCACCAGCGCCAGGGTCGAGATCAGGGGCGCGGCATAGGCGGCGACACCTAGCAGGCGAATATCGCCGCGCTTGACGCCAATATCCCACAGGAAGAATGCAGCCCCTACGGGCCCAAGACCCAGCGCGATGAGTGCCAGCCAGCCGCTTTGGGAGGGGTTTGCCCATGTCTCGAATGCGAAATGGCAGAGCCCCGCGAGCATCGCCGTTATCAGGCAAAAGCCCACCACGGCTTCCGTTGGCACAGCGCCCATGCGCCGCGACAGCACGCTGTATCCCGACCACACGAAGGCGCAGCACAGCGCCAGCGCATAGCCAGGCAGATGCGCGCCCGTGAAACCTGCCAGCCCCTTGCCAAAGGCCAGCGCCGCAACTCCCGCAAAGCCAATGAGCGCACCAACGATATGCCGGCCCGCCAGCTTTTCACCGGGCAGCAGCCCGGAGAAGAGCACGATCAGCAGCGGCCAGAGGTAGTTGATCAGGTTTGCTTCCGCCGGGGGCGCGAGCTTCAACGCGGCGAAATACAGCGCATGATAGCCGAACAGACCGCCGACCCCGAGCGCGATGGCGGGAAGCGGCTGGCGCAAATGATGCAGCCCGCCGCGCGACGCTATGATGGCCAGTCCCGCCACCCCGCCGATGGCGAAGGTGATGGCTGTCACCTGAAACGGCGGAATGCCGCTGGTCGCGGTGGTGAACAGCGCGAGCAGGCCCCAGAGGGCAATCGCGCCGAAGCCGCATAGCGTGGCGATGCGGGATGTCATGGGAGAAACTCGCGCAATGGCAGCAGAGTGCCCCTCATCCTGTCCTTCTCCCCGCATGCGGGGAGAAGGGACGCGTTGAAAAGTTCTAACACTGGAGCCATCCGCAAACTTCCCCCTCTCCCCGCTGGCGGGGAGAGGGCTGGGGTGAGGGGCAGGTCCCGCCTATCCGACCTCACGCCATATACTGGCCGCCATTGGCGGAAAGTGTCGAGCCGGTGATGAAGCCAGCCTCGTCAGCGGCGAGGAAAACGACCGCGCGAGCAATCTCCTCCGGCTCGCCAAGACGCCCCACGGGGATCAGCGGCAGGATGTTCTTCTCGACCACAGCAGGATCAATCGCCTTCACCATCTCGGTGGCGATATAGCCAGGGCAGATGGTGTTGACCGTGATACCGGCGCGCGCGCCTTCCTGGGCCAGCGCCTTGACGAAGCCGATGTCGCCGGCCTTGGCGGCAGAGTAATTCACCTGGCCCATCTGGCCCTTCTGGCCATTGATCGACGAGATGCAGATCACGCGGCCGAATTTGCGGGCGCGCATGCCCTCCCAGACAGGCCTCGTCATGTTGAACAGCGAGTTCAGGTTGGTGTTGATGACGCCATACCACTGGTCCTTCGTCATCTTGTGGAACATGCCATCCTTGGTGATGCCGGCATTGTTGACCAGCACCTCGACCGGGCCAAGATCAGCCTCGACAGCAGCGATGCCGGCCACGCAGGCGTCATAATCGGACACATCCCATTTGTAGGTCGGGATAGCCGTTTCCTTCGAGAAGGCCGCCGCCGCTTCATCATTGCCGGCGTAAGTTGCCGCAACCTTGTAGCCAGCGGCTTTCAGCGCCTTCGAGATGGCGGCCCCGATGCCGCGGCTTCCGCCCGTGACGAGTGCAACGCGTGACATGATATAATCCTCCCAGACAGGTTTCTTGGTTGTATTGGTGGTTAGTATTCCAGTTGGCGAGCTTTGCCGCTCCGCGTCATGGTCAGGCTTGTCCCGACCATGACGGTGAGGTGTCTTCTTACCGCTCAACCGCCAGCGCCACGCCCATGCCGCCGCCGATGCAGAGCGTGGCGAGGCCCTTCTTGGCATCGCGCTTGCCCATTTCGTGCAGCAGCGTGACCAGCACGCGCGCGCCCGAAGCACCAATGGGGTGGCCGATGGCGATGGCGCCGCCATTGACATTCACCTTGGCCGTATCCCAGCCCATATCCTTGTTGACCGCGATGGCCTGCGCCGCGAAGGCTTCATTGGCTTCGATCAGATCGAGATCCTGCACATTCCAGCCGAGCTTCTTGAGCAGCTTGCGCGAGGACGGGATCGGCCCTGTGCCCATGATGGCGGGGTCGACGCCAGCGGTGGACCAACCAGCGATGCGCGCAATCGGGGTGAGACCACGCTTGGCCGCTTCCTTGGCGGTCATCAGCACAAACGCTGCGCCGCCATCATTGATGCCTGAGGCGTTGCCGGCAGTGATGGTGCCATCCTTCGAGAAGGCGGGGCGAAGCTTGGCCATGCCATCCAACGTCGCGCCATGGCGTGGATACTCATCGGCATCAACGATCACATCGCCCTTGCGGCCGGCAATCGTGAAAGGAACGATCTCATCCTTGAAACGCCCGGCCTTCTGCGCGGCCTCTGCCTTGTTTTGCGAGGCAACGGCGAAGGCATCCTGCTCATCGCGCGTGATCTGCCATTTGGTCGCGACATTCTCGGCAGTGGTGCCCATGTGATAGCCTTGAAAGGCATCAAGCAACCCATCCTTCAGCATGGTGTCCATCAGCTTCATGTCGCCCATCTTGGTGCCGGAGCGAAGATGCGCGGCATGCTGGGCCATGGACATGGATTCCTGCCCGCCAGCCACGATCACATCAGCATCGCCATTGGCGATCTGCTGCATGCC
>JBOFIL010000085.1:0-2002 GCA_051650165.1 Allobosea sp. | reverse complement strand
CGGTCATAAAGGTCCGTCACATCATCATTGGTCATACGGATGCAGCCGGATGAAACTGCCGTGCCGATGCTGTGCGGCTCATTGGTGCCGTGGATGCGATACAGCGTCGCGCCGAGATAGATGCCGCGTGCGCCCATTGGGTTGTCCGGGCCGCCTTCCATGTAGCGTGGCAGATCGGGCCGGCGCTTCAGCATCGCCGCTGGGGGGCGCCAATCCGGCCATTCGGATTTGCGGCTTACCGAATTGGTGCCGCGCCATTCAAAGCCTGCGCGCCCAACGCCAATGCCATAGCGCAGGGCGCGTCCGCCCGGCTGCACGAGAAACAGAAAGCGCTGGCTGGTGTCGATCACCACCGTGCCCGGCGCATGGCGGCCATCATACTCGACCTCCTGCTTCACGAAGCGCGGGTCTATGGCGCGCGAGATCGGGCGCTCATAATCGGCGCGCTGGCCACTCACGGCTGCCATGCGCTGGCGTTGAACCGGTTCGCCGGTCATCGGGTCAATACCCGGCTGGCCACGGCTGGCGATTGGCGCGCCATACAGCGCCTCGCCATGGCGACTTGCCGCCGAACCCTGAGGGGTCTGGTAGGCGGCGCTGCGCTGCCCGCCGCCCGTCATCAATGCCTCGATCAGGCCGCCGCCGTAAGAGCCCTGCTGATAGGCCTGCGGCTGGCCATAGGACTGGCTCACAGGTCTGAACTGCGCCTGCTGCGCCAGCACATCAAAGGAAGGCACAATGAACACCGCGCCGATCAGCACGGCACGCGAAAAACTGATACGCAACATGACGCAACCCACAAGCTTGACCCGGGCAGATCACAGGCCCGACACCTCAAGCAAGCGCGTTTCACCGCAAAGGAATGGTGAATCAAATCGGCGTCAGATGCTGAAAGGATTCACCAATCGCGTTTTCCATTCCGTATGGTTACCTGAGGCTCGCCAAGCAGGGTGAATGGAGCGTTACGTGGTTAATCTTCCCTTCACGCAGCCTTGCGGCGCGCCCACCAGCCTGTCAGTTCGCCGCGCAAGCCGCCGAGATTGGCGGCCAGGATGACCGCGCCATAGACCGCCCCGCCCAGCACGGCGATCAGCGGCAGCTCAATCAGCGCAGACAACCGCGCCCGCAGCGGCCAGCACACCGCGATCATCAGCGCCGTTGCGCACAGCACGATCAGCACATCACGCATCGCCGGCCTTGCCTTGGTGCTGCGCCCCACCAAGATTGCCGTGAAGATGAGCGCCGCCCCAAAGCCGATGGACTGGGCAAATGCGAAGATCAGCGGCTGGCGTGCGGGGTTCAGCGCGAGCAGCAAAGCGAGATTGACCAGCAGCGCGAGCGCCGCGGCAAGGGTCGCCGGCCCGGTCTTTTTGGCAATCATGAGTGCCGGATAGAAGGCAGCCTGAAGCAGCGCCATGAAGAAGAAGCCGGGAATGAGCATCAGCAGGTAATTGGCGAAATGCCCACGGAAATCGGGCGGCACAATCAGCGCCTCGAAAGAGGGCAACACAAGCCAGAGCCCGGCCAGCATCGGCATCAGCACCGCCAGAACAATACCCATATTGCGCGACATGCGCGTCTCGGCGGCTTCGCGCCCCTCGCTCTCATCGATGCGCACCACATGCTGGAACAGGATCAGCTCCAGCGCCGCCCCTGTGGTGCCGAAGAGCTTGAGGCCAATATCGGAGGCAAGCGAGAAATAGCCCGCTTCCGCAAAGCCATGGAGATTGGCGAGCCAGGCCCGGTTTATGAGCGGCATGGCGACATAGAGCACATTGGCCATGACCAGCGGCATGGCATAGAGCGCGAACTCCCGCGCCTTGGCTTGGCTTGCGCCGCGCCATTCCAGCCGTCCATCGGCCAGTGCGCGCCGCACCACGATCAACGCCGCGCCAATGGCCAGACACGAGCCGATCATCACCATGGCCGCATCGCGGAACCACCAGGCCCCGCCCGCCATCAGAAGCAGCGCCAGCACATTCTTGACAAGAATAAGCCTGGC
>JBOFIL010000084.1:0-2527 GCA_051650165.1 Allobosea sp. | reverse complement strand
CACATCTCGGGCTTGGCTGGGGCGATGTCACCGATGGTATCATTGCCGGCATCAGCACGGCGCGCCCGCATGTCGCCGCGCTGCTCTGGGGCAATCCGGCACAAGCCAAGCGCCATCTCATCGATGAAAGCCGTCATCTCGTAATTGCGTCGGCGCATCCCTCGCCGCTTTCCGCAAGGCGCGGATTTTTTGGCTCGAAGCCCTTCAGCCGCGCGAATGATTGGCTGGCCAGCCAAGGCGAGCCACCCATCGCTTGGTGACAGATCGTCTGGTGATGCCTGTCGATGATCCTTGCAATCAACCCTTGACCCGACATGCCGCTTGGGTTTCACGTCGCGGCCATGGATAATGCTCAAAACCCTGCGCCGAAAACGCCCCGTCCATTGGTCGCCCCGGAATTTCCGGAACGGCTGATCTCCGGGTATCGCGCATTCCTGGATGATCGCTTCCCGCGCGAGCAGGAGCGCTTCGAGCAGCTTGCCGCTGAGGGCCAGCGCCCGCGCATCATGGTGATTGGTTGCTGCGACTCACGCGTTGCGCCGGAAGCCATCTTCGATGCTGCACCGGGAGAACTCTTCGTGGTGCGCAATGTCGGCAACCTCGTGCCGCCCTACTCGCCTGATGAGGGCTTGCACGGCGTCTCCGCCGCGCTCGAATATGCCGTTCAGTCCTTGCGCGTCGAGCATGTGGTGGTGCTGGGGCATGCCCGCTGCGGCGGCATCCGCGCCTTTGCCGATGACAGCGCCAGCCCGCTCTCGCCGGGTGATTTCATCGGCAAATGGGTGAGCCTGCTTGGCGATGCGGCACAGCGCACTGGCGGGCGGGGCCAAGGCGAGGCCTTGCCCGTGTTTGTCGAGCGGCTGGCGCTGGCTTCGGTCGAGCAATCCCTCGCAAATCTACGTGTTTTTCCTTGCGTGAGCGAACTCGAAGACAAGGGCAAGCTTGGCCTGCATGGCGCATATTTCGATGTCGCGACCGGCGTGCTGATGCGGCTTGATCCGCAATCGGGCCGCTTCGTGCCCGCCGTCTCGGTCATGCCTGCCCGCGTGCGCATGATCCGCGCCGTAGGGGATTGAGGCAGGGCTGGGGGATTATGCAGCAGGATTATTATGGTCGTTCCGGCCTCGGCAATTTCAGGATACTGACAGCCCCTGCCGGCGTCACCGCATGGCCACTATCTTCAAAGCCAGCTGCCTTGAAAGCTGCGATAGCTGACTGATTGCGCGGATCCGGGTCAGCCATCAGCGCCTTGACCTCCTGATCGGAAAAGGCAGCCTGTGCGGCAAGGCGGATCGCACGCTTGCCATGCCCCCGGCCCATCAAGCCCGCTTCGCCAATGAACAGATCAATGCCGATGGTCTCGCGCGCAATGGCATGGCTGCGCCAATAGGGCATGGCGTTGACGTGGCGCAGGAACACCGCGCCGATGCGCTGCGGCTCGCTGTCCGTCCCGCCATCATCCCTCAAGCGAAGCGTGAAGGGCGCCAGCCACGCAATCTCCATCGCCTCGATGAAGCGTGAACGGTGCCGCTCCAGTTTCGTGGCGTGGTCTCCCGGCCCTGTGAGCCAGAACCGCGCGAGATGCGGCTCTGCCAGCCATTGCTCGACAAGGCCGATGTCAACCGGGGTGAAAGGATGGAGCGAGAGCGCGCCTGCTCCGTCAGGAAGCGGGCTCCGCTCCACCCATGTCGTCGCGCCGATGAAGGTCAGAAGGGGCATGAAAGCCCCTCCCCTCACGCCGCCTTCTGCGCCTGCGGCTTGATCAGCCCACGCTTCACCAACAGCTCGGCGATCTGGATGGTGTTGAGCGCCGCGCCCTTGCGCAGATTGTCCGAGACGCACCAGAAGGCGAGGCCATTCTCCACCGTGGCATCCTCTCGGATGCGCGAAATGTAGGTGGCATCCTCGCCCGCCGCTTCGAGCGGGGTGGCATAGCCACCAGGCTCATGCCGGTCGATCACTTCGACGCCGGGCGCGCGGCGCAGCAATTCGCGGGCTTCGGCCACAGAAATCGGCTTCTCGAACTCGACATTGACCGATTCAGAATGCCCGATGAAAACCGGCACGCGCACGCAGGTGGCAGTCAGCTTGATCTTGGGATCAAGCATCTTCTTGGTCTCCGCCATCATCTTCCACTCTTCCTTGGTGAAGCCGTCTTCCATGAAGACGTCGATCTGCGGAATGAGGTTGAAGGCGATGCGCTTGGGAAACTTCTTGGCTGATGTATCGCCGAGGCCGTACATGGCCTTGGTCTGGCGATCCAGCTCATCCATGCCGTCCTTGCCCGCGCCCGACACGGATTGATAGGTCGAGACGACAACACGCTTGATCGTGGCGGCCTGGTGAAGCGGCTTCAGCGCCAGAACCAGTTGCGCGGTAGAGCAATTCGGGTTGGCGATGATGTTCTTCTTGGTGAAACCAGCAACAGCGTCCGGGTTCACCTCCGGCACGATCAGCGGTACATCCATGTCGTAGCGCCAGGCCGATGAGTTATCGATCACGACGCAGCCCTGCTGGCCAATCTTCG
>JBOFIL010000083.1:0-6591 GCA_051650165.1 Allobosea sp. | reverse complement strand
AGCGTGACGATGGTGGCGGCAACCAGCGTGGCAAACCCCATCGCAAACAGCAGCATGAAGGGCCACAGGGTGCGCAGGCGCGAGGCGAAAGCTGAGGTGTTTGGTGATGTCATGATGATCCAGCCTGAACCAAAGGCGCTCAGAAACAGCGGGCAATGGCAGAAATGAGGCCTTCGGTGAAAAGCCGCTCGCCATCACGCCACCAGAGCAGCCCGCCAGCCACCCCGAGGAGCGCAAAGCTACCCCTGCCAAGCCAGAGAATGACGCGGCGGAGCAATGCGTCTGAAGCGGCACTGCCTGCCGCCTGATTGCCGTCAGCAGGATCAAGATGCGATTGCATGGCCATGGGCGGGATACTGGCGGATTGTGGCTGGCTTGTCATCGCTTGAGTCAGGCTCAAAGCCAGAAGCGCTGCACCAGCCAATGGGCAGCACCCGCCGAGACGGCTGTGAGGCTTGTGCCCCATGCCCAGTCAATCAGCATCAGGCGCTGGGTAAAATCCTTCAGCGTCGCGCGGTTGACAGCATCATAGGCCCCATAAACGACGAAGCCAAAGGCCACACCATGCAAGGCTGCCATCACTGATGAACCGGGCAAGTTTGGTATCACCACAAAAAACGCAATGCCCGCCACGAAAGAAAGATAGAAAACCGCTGCCGGCACGATACGCGGGCGCTCCAGCATCAGCGATCCAAGTTCGCGCTTGTAGATGGAGGTCGCGGCCTTTCCCAGCCAGACCATGTCCAGCGGAAAGAGCACGAGGGCGACGGCAAGCGTGGCGACCAGAAAAAGCATCATGGCTAATGATTTAGGTCGCCATGCCGCGCTTCGCCAGCTTAAAGCAATGCACCGATGCAAATTCCACTGACTTATCCGAGAGCCCTCGCCCATGCCGCCCCCGCTTCTGACACTTGACGGCATAGGCCTGACCTTTGGCGGTGCGCCACTTCTGGAGGCCGCATCG
This sequence comes from Allobosea sp., assembly GCA_051650165.1. GTDB lineage: Bacteria > Pseudomonadota > Alphaproteobacteria > Rhizobiales > Beijerinckiaceae > Allobosea. Next base: position 5,627 of record JBOFIL010000083.1, on the reverse strand, counting down.
CTGTCGGTCGAACCCGGTGAGAGGCTGGCGCTGGTTGGGCGCAATGGCTCGGGCAAATCCACGCTGATGAAGATCGCCGCCGCGCAGATCGAGGCGGACCACGGCACGCGCTTCATCCATCCGCGTGCCACCTTGCGCTACATGCCGCAAGAGCCTGACCTTGCCGGCTTTGCGAGCGTGGAGGCCTATGTGCTGGCCGGATTGCAACCGGGCGATGATCCCTACCGCGCGGCCCTCCTGCTGGAGGAACTGGGCCTCACCGGCCAGGAGAACCCGGCGGCACTGTCGGGCGGTGAATTGCGCCGTGCCGCCATTGCGGCTGCTCTTGCGCCTGATCCTGACATTCTCCTCATCGACGAGCCGACCAACCACCTCGATCTGCCCAGCATCGAATGGCTGGAGCAGGCGTTGCTTGGCCGCAAGGGCGCGCTGGTGCTGATCAGCCATGACCGGCGGTTCCTCGACAGGCTGGCGCAAGGTGTTGTCTGGCTCGATCAGGGCCGCTGCCGCAAGCTCGACATTCCGTTCTCACGCTTCGAGGAGCGGCGCGATGCCATACTCGCCGAAGAGGAAATGGAACGCCACAAGCTTGATCGCAAGATTGTCGCCGAGGAACATTGGCTGCGTTATGGCGTGACCGCACGGCGCAAGCGGAATGTGCGCCGGCTGGGTGACCTGATGGCGCTGCGCACTGAAAAGCGTGAGGGCCGGCGTGCGCTTGGCAAGGTGGAGATGGCGGCAGCCGAGGCAGAGGCTTCTGGCAAGCTGGTGATCGAGGCGAGCAACATCACCAAGAGTTTTGGCGAGCGCCCCCTTGTGAAAGGCTTCTCCATCCGCGTGAAACGGGGCGAACGCATCGGCATTGTCGGACCAAATGGCGCAGGAAAAACCACGCTGATTCGGATACTGACCGGCGAATTACCGCCCGATTCAGGCGATGTGAAGCTTGGCGTCAATCTCGACATCGCCACGCTCGACCAGAAGCGCGACAGTCTCGACCCCAACTGGACACTGAGCGATGCATTGACCGGCGGGCGCGGTGATCAGGTGATGGTCGGCGGCGTGCCGCGCCATGTCATCGGCTACATGAAGGATTTTCTATTTCGGCCCGAACAAGCGCGCACCACACTCTCGGCGCTCTCCGGCGGTGAGCGTGGCCGGCTGACCCTGGCCCGCGCCCTGGCAAAGCCTTCAAACATGATGGTGCTTGATGAGCCGACCAATGATCTCGACCTCGAGACGCTCGATGTGCTTGAGGAGATGATTGCAGAGTATCAAGGCACGGTTTTGTTGATCAGCCACGATCGCGATTTTCTCGACAGGGCCGTGGATAGCGTGATCGCACCTGAAGGCGATGGCATCTGGCGGGCCTGGGCAGGTGGCTACTCAGACATGCTGCGCCAGCGTGGTGCAGAGCCGCAGAAATCGACCGGCAACGGAGCACGCGGAGTTTCGCAGCTATCAGCCGCGCCTGCCGCACCTCAGGCGCTGACACAGCGCCGGAAGCTCAGCTTCAAGGACAAGCATGCACTTGAAACTTTGCCGGCTGAGATGGATCTGATGACGCGCCGGATTGCCGCATTGCAGACCATCCTTGATGATCCTGGCCTCTATGCGCGGGACCGCAAGCGCTTTGATGAGGCCAATGCCAAGCTGGCAGATGAATCAGCCCGGCTTGCCGCAGCCGAGGAGCGCTGGCTGGAGCTGGAAATGCTGCGTGAGGAAATTGAGGCCGGTTGAATTTTAGCGCCGCATTTGCGCTCGCTGGATGATGCGAAATGGCATGGCGGGAGCAATCTGCTCGAACAACACGATCGCATCCACAGCCAGGCGTGCAGGCCCCAACAGATTGGCGAAAGCGTCAGCCAGCTTGTCGGCAATATCAGCCGCGCCCGCTATCTCGCCGCTGAGCGTCATGTGGAAGCGATAATCAGGCCCGATATATGGGTAGCCGTAGCTGTCCAGAGAGGCCCTTTGACGCGGTGTCAGACGTTCGGGCTGACGCCTTGCCCGCTCATCTGCTGTCAACGATGCGCGGAAGGGATCAAACTCGCTCACCGTCGCCATCTCCAATGCGGAAAGCTCCGGCGAAGGCGACAACTCAGTGAGTGCGACAAAGCCATGCCCGCCACCGCTCTCGATGCATGAGACAGCAATGGGGCCAAGATCAAAGGCCTGCTGATCTTTCGCGAAATCGCTCAGCGCAGCCATCAGCCCGGCGCGATCGAAGCCCGGCGCGAGCCGGAAAGGGGCCTTCAGCGTCGCATGAAACCCGTAGAGCCGCGGGCGCATCACCATGCGGCGCCAGACCAGCGGGTCTATTCCATCTGGTGCGAAGCCTTCGATGGCTTCGCCGCTCGCCGCATCATAGCCCAGCACGGTTGATCCGAAGCGCCAGAGCGCGGTGTCCGGCGGCGGCGCCAGATACAAGGCATAGCGGGCGTCGGCAGGCTCCTGAACATGCGCCACATGACCACTCATGCCTTTTGTCCTCGCAGGAGAGCCGCAATCACGGTGTTGAAGCGGGCGGTCGCCTCTTCAAGCGCGCCACTGTTATCGATGGTGATGTCAGCCACGAGCCCCTTTTCGGCAGCACGCGCCCGGATGAGCCGTTCGCCTTGCGCAGCCGGGGTTTCGCGGCCTCTGCCTGCCAGGCGGCGCGCCAGGACATGAGGCGCAGCGGTCACATGCACTATCAGCGTGCGGGCAAAGCGCTGGCGCAATTGCGGCACAACTGCACGCGACACATTGGCAATGACGATGCTTCCTGCTGCAAGCGCATCACGCAAAGATGCCGGCAAACCATACTCAAGCCCATTGGCCTGCCAGGTGATCAGGAATGTTCCATCCTGCGCCATACGCTCGAAAGTTTGAGCGTCGACCGTGTCATGATCCTCGTAACGATCCGCCATGCGAGTCACGATGCGACGCGCGAACACAAGGCGGCTATCTGCACGGTAGCTGCGTCTGGCCGCATTGATCAGGCTGTCCTTGCCAGCTCCGCTAGGGCCGACAACAATCAACAACAAGCCCTCACCTGCCCTTGCCAAAGGGCGCGGCTGGCTGTCGTCTCCGGTACCAGTTGGAGTAACAGTATCAGCTTCACTCATGGTATCTTTTTACCAGACATCACGCCACCCTCGTGCCCATGCGCCAGACCTCGCGCACGATGGGATGCCCACCCGCATTGTGCACACGGACAAGGTCAGCGCGCAGGCCGAGCGCGATCTCACCGCGATCTGCCAGACCTGTCGCGATTGCGGGATTCTTGGTCACAAGGCGAATGGCTCCGGGCAGCCCCCCCATGCCAGTTGCCTCTTTGAGCTGAAAGGCAGCCAGCAAAAGACTGGCCGGCACATAATCTGACGAGAGAACGTCCAGAGCGCCGTTTTGCGCGAGTTCGGCAGCTGCAACATTGCCCGAATGCGATCCGCCCCGGACGACATTGGGCGCTCCCATCACCGTGGCAAGGCCAGCCTCGCGAGAGGCAAGCGCCGCCTCCAGCGTGGTTGGGAACTCAGCGATTTTCACCCCTTCCGAGATGGATTGGCGCACCTCTTCAAGGGTCGTGTCATCATGGCTGGCCAGCGGAACAGCATGCCGATGCGCCAGGGCGACAATCTCCGGCCTGTTCGCATCGGAATGCGATTTGCCATGTTGTTGGCGATGCAGGACCAGGCTCCGGATTTCAGCATCGGTTTTTCCGGTCTTGCCGCCATAATAGATGAAATACTTCTCGATATCGCGAAACTGCCGCTGGCCGGGCGTGTGGTCCATCAATGAAATCAGATGCACCGGATGGCGCGTGATAAACTCCTCAAGGGAGGCGACAACTCCCGGAGAGGGAACCTCGCAGCGCAGATGCATGAGGTGATCAGCCCTCAGGAACCCCGCCTCCGCATTGGCAGCAAGAGCATCTGCCAGCTCCATGGTCTTGCCCCCGCATGCCGCGCGGGCCTCATCATCATTGAACCCAATCCGCAGACTGTCGAAAACGGTTGTGATGCCAGCTGAGGCGATCTGCGCATCATAGGAGAGGACTGCGCTGGTGATATGCCACTCCACCTTCGGGCGGGGCACGAAATGTGCCTCCAGATTGTCGGTATGGATCTCAATCAGGCCAGGCAGGAGGTAATCGCCGCCCAGATTCATGCCCCGCTCCGGTGCATGGCCATGACCGATTTCGGCAATCAAGCCATCCTTCACGGCAACCCAGCCGGTGAAGACATCATCCGCCGTGACAAGCTGGGCGTTCTCGATGATCGTGATGTCAGTCATGATGCAGCCCTGTCTCCAGTCTCGTAATGCGCAAGAAACACTTCAACCGACATGGTGCGGAAATCATCCAGCGCAATGCGCAGGCGCTGATGATCCCAATCCCACCAGGCAAGCGCCTCAAGCCGTATGCCGATCTCTTCAGGAAAGCGACGACGGATAAACTTTGCCGGCACACCGCCCACAATCGTCCAAGCCGGCACATCACGGCTGACAACCGCGCCAGCACCAACAACAGCGCCATTGCCGATGCTCACGCCCGGCAGGATGGTCGCGCCATGGCCGATCCAGACATCATGGCCGATGGTCACGGCATTCTGGCGGCGCCAATCGAAGAAGCTGTCCTCGCGTGTCGCATCCGGCCAGTAATCCTGCGCGCGATAGGTAAAATGATGCAGGGTGGCGCGCCATGTCGGGTGATTGGTGGCATTGATGCGGACATGGCTGGCAATATTGACGAATTTGCCAATCCGCGCCGCCCAGACCTCGCATTCGCGCATCATGTATGAGTAATCACCGACTTCGCTTTCGCTGATGCTGCAGCGCTCGGCAATCTCGGTGTAACGCCCGATATGGCTCTCGACGACATGTGCTGTGGCATGAATCAACGGAGCCTCGGAGAGACGTTGCACGGGTGGCGCGGTGTTCATGCCATCTCGCCATGTGCTTCTGCTGTGGCCGCAAAGGTCCGGATGTCGATGATCCTGTCCGCGACGCGTGTGCGCACATCCTCATCATGAAAAATGCCAACCATCGCAGTCCCGGAGGCCTTGCGCGCAGCAATCAATGCAATCACCGCCTCGCGGTTGGTGGCATCGAGCGAGGCGGTCGGTTCATCAAGGATCAGCATTGGCAGATCAGCCGCAAAGCCTCGCGCGATATTGACGCGCTGTTGCTCGCCACCTGAGAAGGTTGCCGGTGGCAGATGCCAGAGCCGCTCCGGCAAGTTCAGATGTGTGAGCAACTCGCGCGCCCTTGCCTCGGCTGCTTCACGCTTAGCGCCTGCGGCCATCGCGGGCTCGGCCACAATCTCCAGCGCCGGCACGCGCGGAATGACCCTAAGGAACTGGCTGATGTAACCCATGGTACGCCGGCGAATATCGAGCACCAGCTCAGGCGAGGCCTGCGCCATATCAACCATCTCAGCACCATGCCGCAGCATGATCTTACCTGAGCCGGCAAGATAATTGCCGTAGATCATCTTGAGAATCGAGGACTTACCAGCGCCGGAAGGACCGCCTAGCACGACGCATTCGCCCGCATTCACCGTGAAGGACACATGCGACACAACAGGCAGGTGCTGCCCGCCGTGCAGGTGCAGGGTGAAGCCCTTGTCGATACCCTCCACAGAG
>JBOFIL010000082.1:0-2992 GCA_051650165.1 Allobosea sp. | reverse complement strand
CGCCGTCACTGCGAAACCCTCTCGTCAGCATCAACGAATGATTGAGCATGACCGAATTGCCGGAGATGCCGGCGCAACGCGAGCCGCGCAGATCAAACTCATCCAGCTCGGCGAATTCGATGATCAGCTCGCCATCAATCCAGCAGTTTTCGAGCGTGACCAGGAAACCAATACGTGCCCCGCGCAGATCCAGCGGGCCATCAATGAAGGCCCCCTTGATGTGGAGCCCGCGCGGATCGCGGTCCTCCCGGCTGATATGCTTGCCGATGAGAATGGCGAGCAGCACATCAGCGCGGATTATGTTGGCCGCAATGCCTTTTTCTGGCCGTGTATCGCCAAAATCGGCAGGTACACCTGTCTTGAAAGCATCAATCACGCGCTGTTCGTTAGCTGACAGCGTGGCAGATTGGCTGGGAGTCTTTTTGGCAGGCATCGTCGTGACCCTCTCATCGAGAAATCGATGATAGAATCATGGTGATCTGGTGATAAATTTACAATGCCTCTAAGTCATATACCGGCAAGGACGTATTTGCGCAGGATTTTGCTTGCGCGGTGGCGCGCACGGAATGTCGCGCGCCATGCCTTTCCGTATACTGATGCTTATCCGCGCTTGTTCTGCCGGTTGGCGATCAGGTCATCCACCACAGCCGGGTCGGCGAGGGTCGATGTGTCTCCCAATGTGCCGAAATCATCCTCGGCGATCTTGCGCAGGATGCGGCGCATGATCTTGCCGGAGCGGGTTTTGGGCAGGCCGGGCGCAAACTGGATGAGATCCGGCGTCGCGATCGGGCCGATTTCCTTGCGCACCCAGGTGACGAGTTCCTTGCGCAGATCGGCTGAGGATTTCTCGCCGTTCATCAGCGTGACATAGGCATAGATGCCCTGGCCCTTGATGTCGTGCGGATAACCCACAACTGCCGCTTCCGAGACCTTGGGATGCGCCACAAGCGCACTTTCGACCTCGGCCGTGCCCATGCGATGGCCGGAGACATTGATCACATCATCGACGCGGCCGGTGATCCAGTAATAGCCATCCTTGTCGCGCCGGCAGCCATCGCCGGTGAAATACTTGTTGGGGTATGTGGCGAAATACGCCTCCTGGAAGCGGGCATGGTCGCCATAAAGCGTGCGCATCTGGCCGGGCCATGAATCGGCGAGCACGAGATTGCCCTCGCACGCCCCTGAGAGCACTTTGCCTTCGGCATCGACCACTTCCGGTTGAACGCCGAAAAAGGGCCGCGTGGCAGAGCCGGGCTTCAGCTTGGTTGCGCCCGGCAGTGGCGTGATGAGAATGCCGCCGGTCTCGGTCTGCCACCAGGTGTCGACGATGGGGCAGCGCTTGTCGCCCACCACATTGTAATACCACTCCCAGGCTTCCGGGTTGATCGGCTCGCCGACCGAACCCAGCAGGCGCAAGCTCTTGCGCTTGGTCTTCTTCACCGGCTCCGGCCCCGCGCCCATCAGCGAGCGGATGGCGGTGGGGGCGGTGTAGAAGATGTTGACCTTGTGCTTGTCGATCACCTCCCAGAAACGGGAGATGGTGGGGTAGGTCGGGATGCCCTCGAACATCAGCGTGGTCGCGCCATTGGCGAGCGGGCCATAGACGATATAGCTGTGGCCAGTGACCCAGCCGACATCGGCAGTGCACCAGTACACATCGCCCTCGTGATAATCGAAGACGTATTCATGTGTCATTGAGGCATAGACGAGATAGCCGCCGGTGGTGTGCAGCACGCCCTTCGGTTTGCCGGTTGAGCCTGAGGTGTAGAGGATGAACAGCGGGTCTTCCGCCTTCATTTCCTCGGGCGGGCAATGGGCCGAGACCTTGGCCGCTTCCTCATGATACCAGACATCGCGGCCATCAACCATGTGGGCCGCGCCGCCCGTGTGCTTGACGACGATGACCTTCTTGATGCCGCCCTTCACCTTCGGGTCCGCTGCATCGACATTCTTCTTGAGCGGCACTGGTTTTCCGCCGCGCAAACCCTCATCGGCGGTGATCACGATCTTTGAATCGCAATCCTCGATGCGGCTGGCGAGCGAATCCGGCGAGAAGCCGCCGAACACGATGGAATGCACCGCGCCAAGGCGCGTGCAGGCCAGCATCGCATAGGCAGCCTCCAGAATCATCGGCATGTAGATGGTGACGCGGTCGCCCTTCTTGACGCCATGCGCCTTGAAGACATTCGCCATGCGGCACACTTCGGCGTGAAGCTGCGCATAGGTGATTTTCTTCGATTTGGTCGGGTCATCACTTTCCCAGATGATCGCGGTCTGGTTGGCGCGCTTGGCAAGGTGCCGGTCCACGCAATTATACGAGACGTTGGTGGTGCCATCCTCGAACCATTTGATCGAGACCTTGCCCGGCTTGTAGGTGGTGTTCTTCACCTTCGAATAGGGCTTGAACCAGTCAATCCGCTTGCCGTGCTCGCCCCAGAATTTGGCCGGATCCTTGATCGAGGCCGCATACATCCGCTTGTATTTGGCGTCGTTGACATGCGCGCGCTTGGCGACACGTGCCGGAACCTCATACACAGTCTCAGACATGACGTTCTCCCGGATCAATTTCTTCGATCAATTTCTTCTTGCAAGCCATGCCTGATGCTGGCGGCTTTTCGCTGTGGCGGCACTATACGGTTCAGGTGCAGTGCGGCAAGCCGCCACGGCTTTGACTTTGGTTGGCAAAAAGCCGGTTTGGGCTGGCCAAACCGGCTTTTCGTACGCGGCATTGGTGTGATGTTGACTGCCGCGCTCGCGCTTAGCTCAACCCAGCAAGGCCAGAACCGCGCCCTGGATCACCAGCACGCCGAGCCAATGGCCGCCATCAATCACGCTGAGGCTGGGCTTGGCATTCTGGAAAGAATGGTTGGTGACCAGCGTCGTGGCCACAAAGCCGAGCCAGAGCAGCGCGCCTGACATCATGCCCATGACGATGCTCATGCGCGCGCCGCCCAGATGCGAGATCAGCATGGCAAAAACAAACGCGATGATG
>JBOFIL010000081.1:0-5813 GCA_051650165.1 Allobosea sp. | reverse complement strand
ACACGGCCATGTTTCGCGATCGTTGCGATGAAGTCAGCCCGGCGCTTTGGTTCAACATACCATTGGTTGCCAAGGTTGCCCGATTGCGAAAGCAGCTCCTGCTCGCTCTCAAAGCCATTCATGCGCACGAAGGCCGGGTTTGCGAACAGCAAGAAGCCTTCAGGAGATGAACGATACACTCCGATCACGGCATTCTCGATCAGGTCTCTGTAACGTGCCTCAGCCTTGGTCAGCGCCTGCGTGCGCTCGGCAACGGTTTGTTCAAGCCCGGCATTGAGATTTTCCAGCTCGTCCACCATCAGCGCGATCGAGCGATCCGTGCGCTTGCGGTCCCGGTCTGCATCATCGTAGGCGGCTGCCACCAGGCGCGCCATCGCGACAACATCCAGCTGGCCATCCTGCGTGCGCACCCTCGCCAGCTGCTTGGCAACGAGGCGCTCGCCCGATGTCTGTGCGTCTTTCATGTCCGATTGCTGCTTTTCAGCAGCAGAAGGCGGCGTGGTCATGCTGCCTCCGCCAGGGTCATGACCGTCATTGTCTGGTTATGCAGCTCGCAAAAGCCGGACGCCTTGTGCGGAGAAATTTCGCCGTATGAGTAAAAGCCGATGGCGGGCATGCCTGCCGGCATCTCGCCAAGCGCTGCCTCCAGCTCATCCGTGATGCGCTGGCCCATCAGCAAGCGCCTGCCGATGCAGGAAATCATGACGGCAAGGCCGCCATCTCTGGAAAGCACAGGATGGCTGGCAGAACGTGCAGCCTCAGCCGCGCCATCGGAGAGCCTGTCAAAATTCCCGCGCATCAGCTGGGCGGTCCAGCCTTCGGGCACATCGCCGGCGAAGGTCAGGCTGTTGGCCTCGTGATCAACCGAGAGAATCGTGCGCACCACCTCGTGATCCGGCCTCTCGGGGTCACGCAGTAGCAGCGGGAACAACAGGGCAGAGCCCGGCAGGCCGGCAGCCTCTTCGCCCAGATAGCGTTTGTAGAGATCGAGCGCGGGTTCGCCGTCCAGCTCATGCAGCACATTGCCGAGGCTGCGCGAGACCCGCCGGCGCGGGCCGAACACGTCCCATCCGCCGGCGCTGCCATGGCCGATTCGGATTGCTTTGCCGTAGAGGCCGAGCGCCGCAACCATTCCCGGCTTTGGCGGACAATTGGCCCCGACCAGTGTCTGTATGAAGTTGGCGCCATCGCCGGCAAGGCCGCCCATGATGGGCAAATCACGCCCGACAGCATCCATCATGCCGCGCACAAGCTGCGAGCCATTGACGAGAAGGCCGTCTGACAAAACGAAAATACCAGCAAGCGGCTCATCGGCCGTTGCCCGCGCTGCAAGGCCGCGAGCGAGATTGGCGCCGGTCGCGTGGCAGGAAGTGCCGGCGCAGCCTTCGGTGCTTTCAAGCGCAAGGCGAGTCTTGTCAAAGCTGACAGCAAGGCCACTGAGGCCCGCATCGGCAACATCATCGCCATCAATCTGGCCACCCGTGCTGCACCCAAGAAGAATGGCGCCGGGGAAGTGCGCTTTCAGTTCCTCGAAACGCACAGGCTCTGCCAAGGCTGAGCGGCCACCGAAATAAAGCACCAGATCAGCATTGAAAGACGCATCAGATGATAGCTGCCAGCCAGCATCTTCATTCCATTGAACCGATGTTGTTCTCATAACACCCCCCACAAGTGGGAAGAACATGCCGGATGGAAGTTATGTAAAAGGTGAAATACGGTTGCGACATCTTCGCCGCGTGAAATCACAGTCAAGAAATTGTAAAAATCATGTCTTGAGAAGGTGCAATACGTGCATCCTGCATTGCCGGGCACAAGCCTTTGCCAATCCTGCCTTTGCAAAGGATAAACCCTCGCCAAGGATGCCCTTCGCTGCTTTATTCGGCTGTCTGTTCGCCCTCATCCCGGGCGGGGTGATGGTGCGGCCAAGAGGACTCGAACCTCCACGGGTCTCCCCGCTACCACCTCAAGGTAGTGCGTCTACCAATTCCGCCATGGCCGCATCGCCACCGGGAGCAACAGGCGAAAACGCCTCGGCTCCCTTGCGAGCGGGCGGGACTTAGCAGATGGAATCCGGGCGCACAAGCGCCATGCGCAAGGTTTGAGCTTGTGGCGGCCGCCTCAAGCTGCCTCTGCAATGGCCTCGACTGTATAAACCGTCGGCCGGCGCAGGAGTTCGGTGATTTCAACTGAGATGCGCGTGCCGGTGACAATCACCTGGCCGCGCGCGAAAGGGTGGTTGTTGGCGAGGATCTCGACATGGTCGGTCTCGGTCGAATCAAGCTCGATGACCGCGCCGCGGCCCATGCGCAGCAGCTTGTGGATCGGCATGCGGGTCTTGCCCAGCACGACCGCCAGTTCCACGAGAACGCCATCAATGTCTGCCAGCACGCAACTTTCTCCCCGGACTGTCGCAGCACGGAGCAAGGCGATATAGCTTGCGTCGTGCAACCCAAGAATCCGCTTCTTATGGTTAAGGCCGGGTGAAGATCGCGTGAGCTTTGAACATTCTCCTATGACAATGAGCGATGGCGTGCGCGAGGCTGCTGCCAATCCGCGCCTCAGCGGCGACGTGAAGCTCTTTTCCCTTGAGGGGGCTGCGCCGGTCGAGTGGATCATTCAAGATGGCCTGACCGGATACGAGGAGGCTGTGGCGACCATGGAGGCGCGCGCCGCACTGATCGCGCAGGGCCAGGCAGCAGAGTGCGTCTGGCTGGTCGAGCACCCGCCGCTCTACACGGCCGGAACATCCGCAAGCGATTCGGATCTTGTCGCGCCGGGTGCATTTCCGATTTTCCAGACCGGCAGAGGCGGGCAATATACCTATCATGGCCCCGGCCAGCGCGTTGCCTATGTGATGCTCGATCTCAAGCGGCGCCAACCAGATGTGCGCCGCTTTGTTGCCGCTCTGGAAGCATGGCTCATTGGCACGCTGGCAAGCTTCAACATCAAGGGCGAGAGGCGCGAGGACCGCGTGGGCGTGTGGGTGCGCCGGCCTGAGAAACCGCAGTCGATTGATGGAACCATGGCGGAAGACAAGATCGCAGCTATCGGCATCCGCATCCGCCGTTGGGTGACGTTTCACGGTGTCTCCCTCAATGTCGAGCCGGATCTCGCGCATTTTGCCGGCATCGTGCCCTGCGGGGTCAGCCAGCATGGGGTCACCAGCCTGGTTGATTTGGGCCTGCCCGTGACGATGCCGGAGGTGGATGCTGTGCTGCGGGCTGAGTTCGAGGCGGTGTTCGGGCCGACACAGAAGGCGCAAAGCGTCGCATGAAGAGGGCTGGTGCCGACTATCCGCACGTGCAGGTGGCAAGCAGGGCTGAGTGGCGCGGCTGGCTCGAGGCTAATCACGCGACCTTCGGTTCGATCTGGCTGGTCACCTTCAAGAAGGCGAGCGGGCGGGGCACGCTTTCCAACAACGACATTGTCGAGGAGGCGCTTTGTTTTGGCTGGATCGACTCTCTGCCGCGCAAGCTGGATGAGCAGCGCACCATGCTGCTTCTCTCTCCGCGCAAGCCCGGCAGCGCATGGTCGGCGCTGAACAAAGTGCGCGCGGAGCGCATGATTGCAGCGGGGCTGATGCAGCCTGCGGGGTTCGGAATGATCGATGCCGCCAAGGCCGATGGCAGCTGGATAAAACTCGATCAGGTTGAGGCGCTTGAGGTGCCAACTGATCTTGTAGCTGCATTCGCGCAATATGCCGATGCAGCGGGCTACTTCGCGGCGTTTCCGCGCTCCGTGAAGCGCGGCATTCTTGAATGGATACTGCAGGCGAAACGGCCTGAGACCCGTGCTGCTCGCATCGCTGAAACCGCGCGCCTGGCTGCTGAAAATAGTCGAGCCAATCAGTGGCGCAGCTGAAACTGGCCTTGCGTTAACGCTTCGCTCACCCTTCGCGCGCAGCTTGTGAACCGGCTGTGGGGGTCTGCTTCGAAGGTGGGAGAAACCTCATGAAGATTGCAATTGTCGCGGCGCTGCTGGCGTTTGGGTTTGGTGCGTGCACAACATCCGAAGCGAGACTCAGCGGCGCGGCTGCCGGGGCTGGCGCTGGTGCGCTGGTGGGCGGGCCGATCGGCGCGGTCGCCGGCGGGGCAGTGGGTGTGCTGACCGGGCCATCACTGGCAAAAGCAGCCAGGTCTTAGGCTTGCAGATCATAAGCGTTCTATTTTCCTGACATTGCAGGCAGCGTGAAGCCACGTCATAACGAAGGCACAAGAAGCCTTCGTTAGCTGGGATGCCCACGTGCCCACACTCGTCAGCAAGATCGATCTCGCCGCAGCGGATGTGCAAGCCAATGCGGCTGACTGGGTGCGGATTAGCCAGGAATTGCGTGAGCGCCGCGGCATCGCCGCGCTTGGAGGCAATGAAAAAGCGCGTGAGCGCCACACGGCGCGCGGCAAGCTGCTGCCGCGCGAGCGGGTGATGAACCTGCTTGATGCTGGCTCGCCGTTTCTCGAAATCGGCTCGCTGGCTGCTTTCGGCATGTATGAGGGCGATATTCACGCCGCGGGCGTGATCGCGGGCATTGGTCGCGTGTCGGGCCGTGAGGTGATGATCGTTTGCAATGATGCCACCATCAAGGGCGGCACCTACTATCCCATGACCGTGAAAAAGCACCTGCGTGCGCAGGAGATCGCGCTGCAGAACCGCTTGCCATGCGTCTATCTCGTCGATTCGGGCGGTGCGAACCTGCCGCACCAGACCGATGTGTTCCCGGACCGGGAGCATTTCGGCCGCATTTTCTACAATCAGGCCAATCTCTCCGCCGCCGGCATTCCGCAGATCGCGGTGGTGATGGGCTCTTGCACTGCGGGCGGGGCCTATGTGCCGGCGATGTCCGACGAGACCATCATCGTGCGCCGGCAGGGCACGATCTTTCTGGGCGGCCCGCCTTTGGTGAAGGCCGCGACCGGCGAGGTGGTCACTGCCGAGGATCTGGGCGGCGCGGATGTGCATGCACGACTTTCCGGCGTGGCAGACCATTATGCGCTGGATGATCATCATGCTCTGGAGATCGCGCGGCGCATTGTTGGCAATCTCAATTCGAAAAAGCCGCTCGACATCACGCTGGCCGAGCCAGTCGATCCGGCTTTCGACCCTGCTGAACTCGAAGCCGTCGTGCCGACTGACCTGAAGAAACAATATGACATTCGCGAGGTCATCGCGCGGCTGGTGGATGGCTCAGAGTTCGATGAGTTCAAGGCGCTGTATGGCACCACACTCATCACCGGCTTTGCCCGTATTCACGGCGTGCCCGTCGGCATCATTGCCAATAACGGCATCCTGTTTTCGGAAAGTGCGCAGAAGGGCGCGCATTTCATCGAATTGTGCTGCCAGCGCCGCATTCCGCTGCTGTTCTTGCAGAACATCACCGGCTTCATGGTGGGGCGCGAGTTCGAGACCAAGGGCATCGCCAAGGATGGCGCGAAGCTGGTGACGGCAGTTGCCTGCGCGCAGGTGCCGAAGATCACGCTGCTGGTCGGTGGCTCCTTCGGCGCTGGCAATTATGGCATGTGCGGGCGCGCCTACTCGCCCCGTTTCCTGTTTTCATGGCCCAATAGCCGCATCTCGGTGATGGGCGGCGAGCAGGCAGCATCGGTGCTGGCCACCGTGCGCCGCGACAATATCGAGGGCGAGGGCAAGGCTTGGGAAGCGGAGGCGGAAGAGGCATTCAAGGCCCCGATCCGCGCGAAATATGAGGAAGAAGGCTCGCCCTATCATGCCACCGCGCGGCTTTGGGATGATGGCATCATCCTGCCTTCCGAGACCCGCCGCGTGCTGGGCCTTGCGCTTTCGGCTTGCCTCAATGCGCC
>JBOFIL010000080.1:0-1326 GCA_051650165.1 Allobosea sp. | reverse complement strand
CACGTAATGGATCTTGACCTTGGCGCGATGATCAGCGCGCGCCAGCAGATGCGGGTCAACCGCTACATGGATCAGGCGCGCAGTGACGGCCTGCCGCTGATCGCCGAAGGGAGCATTGCTGAAGGCCTGCCGGGCGGCGGCTTTTATGTCACGCCCCGGCTTTTCGGCCCAGTGCCGCATGGCAATGCGCTGGCGCAGCAGGAGGTGTTCGGCCCCGTGCTCAGCGTCATCCCGTTCGAGGATGAGGCAGATGCTGTGCGCCTCGCCAATGGCACCGCCTACGGTCTTGCCGCCGGCATCTGGACGCGAGATGCCGCGCGCTCCATGCGGCTTGCCCGCGCTGTCCGGGCGGGGCAGGTCTATGTGAATGGCTATGGTGCGGGCGGCGGAATCGAGCTGCCATTCGGCGGCTTTGGGCGCTCAGGCCATGGCCGCGAGAAAGGCTTTGCCGCGCTCGACCATTTCTCCACCACCAAGACCATTGTTCTCAACCACGGATGACCACCATGCGGCTCAAGGGCAAGACAGCCATCGTGACAGGCGGCGGGCAGGGTTTCGGGCTCGGCATCGCCGAGACCTTCGCCAGAGAGGGCGCACGCGTCGCCATTCTCGACATTGACCCTGAGAAGGCGCGCAACGCGGCAAAATCCATTGGCAGACGCGCCTTTGCGCTCAGCTGCGATGTGGCAAAGGCGCGCTCGGTGGAAAGCGCTTTCGCCAAGGCCATCGCCCGGCTGGGACGGCTCGATATTCTGGTCAACAATGCCGGCACCAGCCATCGCAACCAGCCGATGCTGGATGTAAGCGAGGCCGAATTTGACCGTGTTTTCGCGGTGAATGTGAAGTCGATCTATCTTGGCGCAAAGGCAGTCGTGCCACACTTCCGCGAGAACGGCGGCGGGGTGATCTGCAATATCGGCTCGACGGCCGGCATCCGCCCTCGCCCCGGCCTTGCCTGGTACAATGCCACCAAGGGCGCGGTGAACCTTCTCTCCAAATCCATGGCGGTGGAGTTGGCACCGGACAAGATCCGCGTTGTCGCCATCGCGCCTGTTGCCGGCGAGACGCCGCTGCTCGCCACCTTCATGGGGGAGGACACGCCGGAAAAGCGCGCCGCATTCCGCGCCACCATCCCGCTGGGGCGGCTATCGCTGCCTCAGGACATCGCCAATGCCTGCCTGTTCCTGTGCTCGGACGAAGCGGCGATGATCACCGGCTCCGTGCTGGAGGTGGATGGCGGGCGCTGCATCTAGGCCCGGTTTGAGCCCCCCGCCGGCAGTGGTTCAACCAGCCGGCGATACAGGTGCCATGTCGCATGCCTAAACC
>JBOFIL010000079.1:0-4026 GCA_051650165.1 Allobosea sp. | reverse complement strand
CGTCAATCCGGGCTTCGATCTCCGGCGTTATGACGAGATCGACCGAGCCAATATCTGCCTTCAGTTGCTCCAATGTTGTCGCGCCGATGATGTTCGATGTCACGAAAGACCGGCTGTTGACGAAGGCCAACGCCAGCTGTGACGGATCAACCCCCAGCTCACGCGCCAGAGCGACATAGTCTGCGATTGCCGCTTCCGCGCCGGGCTTCTCATAGCGCTGGCCACGGTTGAACAGTGTGGAGCGCGCGCCAGCGGGCCTTGCGCCATTCAGATACTTGCCGGACAGATAGCCCTGCGCCAGCGGCGAATAGGCGAACAGCCCCACGCCTTCCCGCAACCAGATTTCGGACATCGCCGTTTCATAGGTGCGGTTGAGCAGGTTGTAGGCGTTCTGCACGGTCTGGACACGTGGCAGGCCCTTCGACTCGGAGGCGAACAGAAACCGCATCGTGCCCCAGGCGCTCTCATTGGAGAGGCCGATATGGCGCACTTTTCCTGCCTTCACGAAGCCGTTGAGGACATCAAGCTGCTCCTCGATGGAGGTTTCATCCGCCAGCGGCTTGAAATCGCCCGGCCGGAACTGTGTCGGGTTCGAGCCCCATGGCATGGGGCGATCAGGCCAATGGATCTGATAGAGATCGATGTAGTCGGTCTGGAGACGCTTCAGGCTTTTTTCCAGCGCTTCGGTCATGTGCGCGCGGGTCAGCCGGCCTTCTGAGCCATCGTCACGCATCCAGTTCATGGCTGTGCGGCCAGCCACTTTCGTGGCGAGAATCACCTTGTCGCGGTTGTTCCTTGCCTTGAACCATGTGCCGATGATGCGTTCTGTGGAGCCTTGCGTCTCGGCCTTGGGCGGAATCGAATACATTTCTGCGGTGTCGAAGAAATTCACGCCTTGTGTGAGCGCATGATCCATCTGGGCATGGCCTTCAGCCTCGGTATTCTGCTGGCCCCAGGTCATGGTGCCAAGGCAGATAACGGAGACATTCAGATCGGTGCGGCCAAGGCGGCGGTATTGCATGGGGGCATGTTCCTTTAAGTGAAGGCCTGTGAGTGAAATGAGCCTCAGCGCTTCAGGCTGATGATGAAGGTTTCGACCGTGGGCAGAATGCGCGCCACGATGCGGCGCACGCCTTCCGCTGTGGGGTGAATGCCATCGGCCAGGTTGAGGCTGCGATCCCCGGCAATGCCTTCCAGAAAGAAAGGATCGAGGATCAGGCCGTATTTCTGCGCGGCGCTTCGGTAGATCGCATCAAAGCGCGCGGCATAGTCAGCGCCATTGTTGGGTGGAGAGCGCATGCCGGAGAGCATCACCTTGATGTTTCGCGCTTTCAGCCGCGCCAAAATCGCATCCAGCGCCTTTTCAGTCACGGCAGGATCAAGCCCACGCAAGGCATCATTGGCACCAAGCTCAAGGATCACGCCATCCGTATCATCGGGGATAGACCAATCGAGCCGCTCCAGCCCGCCAGACATGGTGTCACCCGAGACACCGGCATTGACGATGGTGATATTGTGGCCGCGGGCTTTCAGTTCGCGCTGAAGCACGACGGGAAAGGCCGCATCAGCGGGAAGGTTGTAGCCAGCGGTGAGGCTGTCGCCGAATGCGACGAGTTTTAGCGGTTTGCTCTGGGCTAAAAGCCTGCCAGAAGACAGGCCTGCGCCCATGACAAGCGAGCCAATCAATGCATGCCGCCGGCTCAAGCGATGCCGTTTCAGCTCGATCATGACAAAAACTTCATCCGGCAAACCTCTTGGTGCGTAGGCTTGTCCAGCCCATATGCCAACATATGCATGGGGGCTGTTACCGCGCTCATGCACTCACCTAGGTATAATTGCTCATCATGCCAAGATCGCCCGCCGCATCCGCGCCGTTCCTGTCGCAACACGATCCAGTGATGCCTCCAGTGATTTCACTTGCGGGTGTGGACCTCACCCTTGGGCGCGGGGCCTCGCGTGTGCACATCCTGAAGGATGTGTCACTTGCTGTGGCCCGCAACGAGGCTGTGGGCCTCACGGGCCCCTCGGGCTCCGGCAAATCGACGCTGCTGATGGTGATGGCGGGCCTTGAGCGCGCCGATAAGGGCAGCGTGCGGCTGGAGGGCGAGGAGCTCACCGCGATGAGCGAAGACCAGCTTGCCGTCTTTCGCGGTCGGCGCATCGGCATTGTGTTCCAGTCGTTCCATCTCGTGCCCACCATGACAGCGCGCGAAAATGTCGCGCTGCCGCTTGAGCTGGCAGGGCGGACCGATGCGCTGGAGCGCGCGGCGCGCGAGCTTGCCAATGTCGGCCTTGGTGAGCGGCTTGATCATTATCCGGCGCAGCTTTCGGGCGGCGAGCAGCAGCGCGTGGCGATTGCGCGTGCAATCGCGCCAGACCCTGCCATTCTCGTTGCGGATGAGCCCACCGGCAATCTCGATGAGGCCACGGGTCGCGGCATTGTCGATCTTCTGTTTGCGCTGAAGCGCGAGCGGCAGGCCACGCTGGTGCTGGTCACGCATGATACCGGCCTTGCCGCCGCCTGTGACCGGACGGTGCGCTTGCGCTCCGGGCGGATACTGGCCGATGCCGAACTGATGGCCTGACGCCATGCACGGGACACTACAGCCCAGTTCTTCGCCTGCCACTGCGCCCCACTTGCCTGAGGCCGGAGAATCCGGGGAGCGGGGAGGCCTGATGCTGGCCATGCGCATCGCTTTTCGTATTGCCTGGCGCGATCTGCGCGGCGGACTCTCCGGCTTTGGCGTGTTCATCGCGTGCCTGGCGCTTGGCGTCATGGCGATTGCGGCGGTGGGCTCAACCGCGCGTGGCCTGACCGAAGGGCTGACTCGCGAGGGCAGGCGCATCCTTGGCGGTGATCTCGCCGTCTCGCTGGTGCAGCGCGAGGCAAGCGCGGAGGAAATGGCGATCTTGCGCCGCAAGGGCGAGATCAGTGCCATTGCCACGATGCGTGCCATGGCCAATGCCGGCGACAAGGGCTCAGCGCTCACCGAACTCAAGGCGGTGGATGTTGGCTATCCGGGGCTGGGAGCGCTTGAGAGCGCTCCGCAAACCTCTGTTGCCGCGCTTGGCCGAGATGCCACCGGCACATTCGGGGCGATTGCCGACCCTGTGCTGCTGGCGCGGCTTGACCTGAAGCTCGGCGACGAGATCACGCTTGGCGCGGCACGCATCCGTCTGGTCGCCAATCTGGTTTCCGAGCCTGACAAGGTGGCGACTGGGGTTGGCTTTGGCCCGCGCCTGATCGTGCCGGTCGAGGCGCTTCGCGAGAGTAACCTGGTTCAGCCCGGCAGCCTGATCCGCTGGAGCTACCGCATCCGCATGGTGGATGGCGCGAGCGATACCGAGGTCGATGCAAAAACCGCCGAGATCAAGGCGGCCGCGCCTGATGCTGGCTGGGATATTCGCAACCGCTCAGCTGCCGCGCCGCAGGTGCAACGCAATGTCGAGCGTTTCACGCAGTTTCTCACGCTGGTCGGACTGACCGCGCTGCTGATTGGCGGTGTGGGCGTTGCCAATGCCGTGCGTCGCTTTGTCGAGATGAAGCGCGCGGATTTTGCAACCCTGAAAGCGCTTGGCGCGCCGGGGGGGCAAGTGGTGTTCATCCACTTCATCGAGGTGATGGCCGTTGCCGCCATTGCCATCGTGATTGGTCTGGCACTTGGTGCCGCCGTGCCGTTTCTGGCGGCATCTGCGCTGAAGCCTGTGCTGCCACTGCCCTTCTCGCCGACGCTTGCGCCGGTCGAGCTTGCGGGCGCTGCTTTGTTCGGCTTTCTCGTCGCTGCGCTCTTTGCCGTGCTGCCGCTGGGCCGCGCCCATGATGTGCCGGTCTCTGGCCTGTTCCGCGATGTGGTGGACCGCGACGCCGGCAAGCCGAGGCGGCGTTATCTCATCGCTTTCGCCATCCTGCTTGTGCTGACTGTCGCTGCTGCGATCGGGCTTGCCTACACGCCGCGCATCGCAGCCATGTATGTCGGCGTGATGGGCGTAGTGTTTTTCGTGCTGCGCCTGCTCGCCTCCGGGCTG
>JBOFIL010000078.1:0-2569 GCA_051650165.1 Allobosea sp. | reverse complement strand
ATGCGCCTGCCGGCCAAGATGAAACTTGGCAACCTGACTGAAGTGGTGCGCCTCAACGAGAACGAGCCAGGCGGCAAATCGCAGCGCTATTTCGAGAAGACGCGTGATGGCAAGCTCATCTTGCGCAACATGATGGCGCGGCACATCCCCGCCCAGGTGGCCGAGCGCGAGAAACAGGGCTTCTCAGCTCCCGATGCCAGCTGGTTCAAGGGCGAGAGCATTGATTATGTGCGCCGCCGCCTGCTGAATGACCGTGCTCGCATCTATGATTATCTCGATGCCAAGGCGGTGCGCACCCTGATCGATGACCATCTTGAAGGCCGGCAGAACCGCCGCCTGCTGATCTGGTCGCTTCTCAATCTCGAACAGTTCTGCGAGGCCTACCTGTGAGCGGCGCGCTTCCTGAAATGGCCCGTCCGCCCACTCGTGGGCGTCTGTGGCGGCTGGCCGATATGGTCATCGATTTTGCGCGCGTGATCCGGCGCAACATCCCACTGGTGCGCGAGATGGCCTTGCGCGACATCAAGGGTGGCCATGCGGGGCATGGGCTGGGATCGCTGTGGATCTACATCCAGCCCATCGTCGTCGTCGCGACCTTCATGCTGATCTTTGGTGTGGTGATCGGCACCAAGATGGCGGTGACCAGCACATTTCCGGGCGATTACACCAGCTATATCCTGGTCGGGCTGACACCATGGCTGCTGATGTCGAATGCCCTCGGGCGCGCGACCAATGCCTTTATCACCAATGCCAATCTGGTGAAGCAGGTGGTTTTTCCGGTTGAGACCTTGCCTGTCGCGACAATCGTGGCCTGTTTCCTCATCTATGTGCCGACCTTCATTCTGATGGTCGGGTACAAGGCGTTGTTAGGCGGCGGCCTTGGCTGGCTGGCGCTCGCGCTGCCATTGGTTCTTCTCATGCACGCGCTGCTGTGCGTGGGGCTGACATTGCTCCTGTCTGTCACCACGCCATTCTTGCGCGACATCCGTGAATTCGTGACCATCTACATGTCGGTCTCAATGTATTTCACGCCGGCGATTTACCTGCCTGACTGGGTGCCGTCACTGGTGAGGCCGATCCTGTATCTCAACCCGTTCAGCTATGTCGTCTGGGTCTATCAGGATGTATTGTTCTTCGGAGCGATCCGGCATGGCTTCGCATGGATCGTATTCGCCGCCATGTCGATCGCCATATTCCTGGCAGGACTTGTCGTGTTCCGGCGAGTGAAACCCTATCTCGGGAATGTGCTCTGACATGAATATTCAGGCCGTGAACACGTCTGCAGACCCGATTGCCGAACCAGAGGCGGATGCTGCGCCACCCGATGCGCCTCGCGATATCGCGATCCGCGTCAATCAGCTGAGCAAGGCCTATCGCATCTATGAGAACAATGGCGATCTTCTGCGCGAGGTGCTGACAGGCAGGTCGCGGCATCGCGAGCATTGGGCATTGAAGGACATTTCCTTCGAAATCCCGCGCGGCGAGATTGTCGGCGTGATTGGCCCGAACGGTTCAGGCAAGAGCACGCTTCTCAAGATCATCACCGGGCTTCTCGATGCGACCAGCGGGCAGGTCGAGGTCAATGGCCGCATCTCGGCAATCCTGGAGCTGGGCACCGGCTTCCATCCAGATTTCACCGGGCGAGAGAACATCATCACCGGCGGCATGTGTATCGGCATGAGCCGCGAGGAGATCGAGGCCAAGATGCCCTCGATCATTGCTTTCAGCGAACTCGAAAGTGTCATTGATCAGCCCTTCCGGACCTATTCGAGCGGAATGCAGGCACGGCTTACCTTCTCCACCGCCATCGCTGTCGATCCTGAGATATTCATCGTCGATGAGGCGCTCGCGGCGGGGGACAGCTACTTCGTCACAAAATGCATGAAGCGCATTCGTGAAATCTGCGATTCCGGCGCGACGGTTCTGTTCGTCAGTCACTCCGTCTACATGATCATAGAATTGTGCAACACGGCGGTCTGGATCAACAAAGGCGATCTGCAGCAGGTGGGCCCTGCCTACAAGGTCGCCAAGGCCTACGAGAAATGGGATCTTGAGCGGATGAACTCGGCGGGCCTGGTTGCCGCCAAGAAATCGTTCAGCAAGCCTGCCGAGGAACAGGCAGGTGAGGCCCAATCCGACGAGGCTGGCGAGAACGGGCAAGAGGGAGCGCACGAAGCGGCGCCTGCCGAGCCCCCCTCCTCGGACGCTCAAATCCAGAGCACAACAGGGGCTGAAGTTGCTGCCCCGGACGTAACGCAGGCCGGAAACCAGGCTGAACTTGTCAGTGGCCAAGCCGAAGCGGGTTCAAGCGCGGAGAACGCGCTGGAGCCGACCTATGTGCTCGCCGGCAAGGGAATTGAACTCGACTCACTGGAGACCACTGACTCGGATGGCGCACCCCGTGCGGTCTTCCTGACGGGCGAGGACATTGTCATTCGCGGGCGCTGGATCGGGCGCACCGATGCCGACAGGATCGTCCTCGGAATGCGCATCGACAGTCAGCGAATGCAGGCGGTTGCAGGCTACACCAGCAACGAGGATGACAAGTTCCTCAATGGTGGTGCTGCGC
>JBOFIL010000077.1:0-3222 GCA_051650165.1 Allobosea sp. | reverse complement strand
GCTGCTGAGCAATGGATTGCGTGCCATCCAGCGAGCCGGAGTCCACAACCACGATGTCATCACTTAGGCCTCGCACAGCCGCGATGGTGCGGCCAATGCGGTCTGCCTCATCCTTGGCGATGATGAAGACCGAGAGCGGCAAAGGCGGATGGTGCGGGGCTGCGTCTGTCACGCGCTCCGTTTTGCACGAGGGCAGAATGTCAGCAAGAGGCTGAAGCTAGCCTCTCAATGCAGATGGAACTGCGCCCCGACGATTTTCAGCTCTGCCGGGCGGATCAGCCTGTCATGCGCCACCCTGACCGAATGCAGCGGGCCTTCCAGCTCGCGCATCCAGAAAGCGAGGAACTCATGCAGCACCGGGAATTTCGGCGCGACATCATATTCCTGCCAGAGATAGCTTTGCAGCAGATCCGGGTGATCAGGCATGCGATAGAGAATGTCGGCGGTTGTCAGACCATAGCCCGACAATTGCCGGATGAAGTCCTTCGAGACCATGTGGCCCTCCGTTTCTCGCACGGCGCGCGTGCGGAATAGCGAGGCAAGCTTCTGGCCGGCCCTTCTTCACGCGCCGATAGCTGATGCTGCGCCTGAAAGATGAAGCATTTCTTGCCGGCAATGCATGGCGAGAGCACACGCGCCACCAACCGGAATCGCCAGGCGATTGCCCGCCAAGGTTGCTTGCTGCGCTGCCTTACATCTTGCTGAACTGTTAATGTTGAGTGGCGGGCTTGGGCGGTGGGTGTGGTGCGGAGAGTGGCGGGTGCGAAGGCGCTTGGGCAGATGCCCGGCGCGCGCGGTTTCTTGCGTCGATCTGCCATGCGTGGCTTGGGCGCGGCAGGGCTTTTGTGGCTCGCTGGCGTGCCTGTGCATGCAGACATTGCGCAAGCCACGAATGCGGCAACATCCACCATATTCGGCACCATGCGGGCGGCGATGCCCTTCATGCCCATATTTTCCAGCGATGCACTTGAAGCCACACGCCAGACCGTGATGTTCGGCTCGCTGGAAAGCGGGCCCGGCCAGCGCTTCATTGGTTCTGGCCTCAAACACGCGCCATTGGGGCCTTTGGGCGAAAGCGGTCTGCGGCTGGTGGCGCGCGGCGCTACCTCTCAATGGCAGGATCGCAGGCGCGATCTCACTGAGGATTCCAAATCCGATGGCGCATTGCTGATCGGCGTCGACCAGATGACCGGGCGCGGTGCGATCGGGATTTATGCAGGCCCGGAATTCGTGACCACTATCCGGCCAGAACGAACAAGGCAGCGCGGCCGCACCTTCATCCAGCAACGCAGCACAAGCAGCGAGGGCCTGCGCGTGGAGGCCAGCCTGTGGGATCATCCGACGCCAGACACATTGCTGCATCTGGGCGCTGCCATCGGCTCAGCGCGCCGCGAGGGCTGGGGCCGCGCGGCCTTTGGCTACCGGATGGCCTTGCCGCAGCTTCCGCCCATGCTGGGTTACAGCTTCAATAATCCGCCCTTCTTCATTGGCCCGGAAGTCGAGCTGTCGCTTGCCGGCAACTACACCAAATGGCGGGTGGGCGCGCATGTCACCAATCTGAAGGTGCTGAATTTCAACTTGCGCCTCGCCGCCGGGCGTGAGCAGGCCAGCGGCAACATGCAGGGGCTATATGTCACAGCCGGCATCCATTGGTTTAGGTAGGCATAGGATGGCCATGAGGTATTGACCTCTGCCCCCCGCCTCCGCGATGGTGCAGGGATCAGGCTGGTGGATGCGTGAACAAGGAATGCGTGACATGCTGCGTGGACTGCGCCCTTCCCTCCTTTGCAAACTGGCCTTGGCGCTGGCTGCAGGCCTGAGCCTGCTGACGACGCCTGCAGTCGCAGACACCGAGCGGCACCCCAATGCGCGCAATGCCCCGGTGCGCAGCAGCAATCCTGCCGAGACCCGCATCATCCCCTATGCCGGCAATCTGCCGGCGTGCAGCTCAGCTGATGTCATCAGCCATGTCACAAGCCAGTTTGGCTGGCGCGAATGGGAATACTGGAACTCCAACCTGACCATTGCAGCAGTCGATCGTGTCGGCGAGATTGGCTATCGCACTTGGGGGCGCGATTTCATCCCGAGGCGCTATTGCTCGGCACGCGTGCTGCTCTCCAACCAGCGCTACGCCAAGGTCGATTATGCCGTGCGCGACAGGCTCGGCCTGTTCATGATGGGCTGGGATGTCTCATGGTGCGTCACAGGCCTCGACCGGCACAAATCCTATGCGCCCGAATGCCGAATGGCGCGGCCATGAGATTGATGCGTACTGCATTTGCGGCTTGTCTTGCCCTCTGCCTTGGCCTGTTGCTCGCCAGCCCTGCTTTCGCGCAGCGCAATGCGCGCGGCGGCGCGGCAGGCGAGTTTGATTTCTATGTGCTGGCGCTCTCCTGGTCGCCCGGCTTTTGCGAGAGCGAAGGCGACGACAAGGGCCGCTCGCAATGTGATGTCGGGCGCAAGCTCGGCTTCGTGGTGCATGGGCTCTGGCCGCAATTCACCCGCGGATACCCGTCCGAATGCGGCCCCGCCGGGCGCACCCCCTCGCGCATCGCAATGGAACAGGCGGCAGGCGTCTTCCCCGAAGAAGGCCTTGCCCGCCACCAATGGCGCAAGCATGGCACCTGCTCAGGCCTTTCGCCCAGCGATTATTTCGCAGCCGCCAAAAAGGCGCGCGAAGCCATCACCATCCCGCCGCCCTTCGCCATGCCGGAGCGCGAGCAGAACTGGGTTCCCATCGACATTGAGCGCGCCTTCGTGGCCAGCAATCCGGGGTTGCGCACTGACATGATGGCCGTGTCGTGCCGCAAGGGGCGCTTGAGCGAGGTGAAGATCTGCCTCTCGAAGGATCTGCGCAGCTTCACCCCTTGCGAAGAGGTCGACCGCGGCGGTTGCCGCACCCGCGACATCAAGGCATCACCCGTCAGGTGATCGCTATCGCAGTGAGCCGATGAACTACCGCCACTCCTTCCATGCCGGCAATTTCGCCGATGTGATGAAACATGCGCTGCTGGCGCGCATCCTCTCGCATCTCAATGCCAAGCCCGCGCCCTGGCGCTGCATCGATATTCATGCCGGCGCGGGGCTCTATGACTTGAGCTCCGATGAGGCCACCCGCACCGGCGAATGGCAAGGCGGCATCGGCCTGATGGAAGAGCCGCTGGAGGGCGAGGCAGAGGCGCTGCTCGGCCCATGGAGACAGGCTGTGCACGCCATCCAGGC
>JBOFIL010000076.1:0-2667 GCA_051650165.1 Allobosea sp. | reverse complement strand
CGATGGCGAAGAGTGCATGGGCGCGCCTGGCAAGCGGCCCTGATAGACCACTGGCCCGGTGATCGGCTGCGTGACGGCCTGGCGGGGCGGCTCAGCGGGCGGGCTCGAAATAGCTTCAAGCCCGCGTGTGCGTGCCACTGGGATCACCCTGCCGCCGCCGCTGTCCTGCACCATGCGCGCTGGCATGCTCGGCAGCTCTGGCGTCGGGCCCGACATAGACACAACATGGTTGACCGTATCGCGCTTCAATGTCACCTGGCCGGTGCTGATCTGCTCGACAAGCCAGCCGCTTGGAATGGTCTGTCCTTCGCGGAACAGGCGCCCGCCGGTGATAACCACGCCCCTGGTAGGCGCCGTGACGATGGATTCAATTCCGGTTGCAGCGTCGGCATTGGCCATGACCACCTCATTGCGAATGGCCGCACCACCTGGCCGCGTCGCATTCTTGACCAACTCGCCAAGGCGCTGCGCCTGATTTGGATCGACCGTGCCGCTCAGACGAACACCGCCGCCACTGAGCTCCGCCTTGACCGAACTGGCAAGATCAGTGGCAACAAGCCGCCTTCTGATCTCGGCCAGCATCGATGTTGCGCTCTCGCGGTCAATGCCCGCAAGGTTCGGAATTTGCGGCGGCTTGAAACGCGCTGACGGCCAGCCAGAAATCAAAAAGGCTATCAGGCCAAGAAGCAACGCCAATCCGAGCAGCGGATAGGCAGGATTGGAGCGCGCATAGGCAACAGCAGGATGGCCGGCCAGCGCCTCAAGCTGCGCCTTGCGAGTGCCCGCCCCCGCAAGTCCCTGCGCATCGGCTGAAGCTGCGCCGCCATCAGTATCCTTGCTACCCTGCGGCCTTTTGGCGCGGTCCAGCCAGCCGGACAGTCTGTCCTGCGCCGTGGGCGGGGGCGTGGTCAGCGCTTCGGCCTCATCCATTCCAGTGCCGATGCGCAGCGTGACGCCATCGGCCACAAGCTCCAGTTTCGGAGCAGACACAGATTGGCCGAGCTTGATCTCGCGGCCATTGACGATCAGCCCCTCGACCAGGGCAGTGACCTTGATCGGTTTCTCAGCGATGGAGGGAAGGATGACCTCGCATAATTCGTGGTCGATCAAGGCCGGAACCACAAGATCAGCCTGAAGGCCACCGCCCACAAGCACGGCCCCCGGCCCGAGCCTGCGCTCGGAAACACCCGATTCCTGAGAGATTTCAAATCTGTAGAGAAGCACGCCCTGGGCCCGTCCATCACAGAAAAAGCCGCCATTGGACGGCTCTGTTCAAATGAAATCTAAAAAAATATGGTTAATAAATACTTCTCGAACGACACAACAGCGCGACGTGGTGGTGAAATATACCTCGTTCTTGCGCTTTTATTGACAGTTCGTTGCAATGGCACGGCAGCGTGAACACACGATAGATCAGAACAGCCAAGCGACGTGATGGGAAAGAGCACCCAACGCATGCCCATTCCAGGAAAAGCATACGACATGGAGAAGCTCACAGCTCGCGATGCGTTGTACACATTAGGTTGTGTACACATAAAGTTGTGAGCACAGAGACTTGGGTTGGCCGCGCACAATGACTGGCCAAAAAGAAAGCTGCCAGGCACGAGGGCTGGCAGCCAAAATCTAGCGCGAATACCCAACCTGCGCAGAACGCAGGATGAGGCACCTGGGCGCGTGACGATCAGCCTGGGCTGATCTTGGTGATCGCGTTCTTGTCGCCGTTGATCTCAGTGACCTGCGTTGCGACGTTCAAGCTCTTGATCTGCGCATCTTCAGCAGCTGCCTTGTAGCTGGCAATCGCCTCGCCAACCGCGCCGCTCACTCCGCCTGACATAGCCAAACCTCCAAATTAACCGCTTCTTAAGTTTGTATAGCACCGAAGCTGGTTCAGAACAATGGTTAAGTGATGCAAATGAAATCTTCATAGCAGGCACGTTGCTTAAGGGCCCGAATTTGTGCTCGGCAGGCTGGTTACTGGAAAATCGTCCTGATGCATTCATAGCGCTTGCCTGAATTCATTGTGCGGCCAAGACGCGTACACTGACGCGAACAATGGTGACGAGCACCCAACGCATCCACCCAGGAATGTTCAGGATGTGACGTTCGCTATGCCGCGGAGCGGAAATAGTGATTAAAAATCAGAGGCGATAAGGTGCGGGCACAGTCGCCAAATTTCGTGGAGGACAAATATCATAGTAAACAGGAATACTGGAAAATAAAAATGAGTAATACAGGAATTTTTTCAAAAAAATCGTATAATTTTTTTGATAATTTTATGATTTTAATCAAATTAAAAAAATAAATGTTAAAATAAATAGATGCAATAATGTATTATTAATAATAAAAAAGGCGCAAATAATTGCGCCTTGATTAAAATAACAGATTCAATAAAAAATCAACCTGGGCTGATTTTAGTAATAGCGTTCTTGTCGCCGTTAATTTTTGTTACTTCAGTAGCAACCGCCAAGCTCTTGATTTGAGCTTCTTCAGCTGCTGCCTTGTATTCTGCGATTGCGGCACCGACCGCGCCGCCAACTCCACCAGACATTTTGTTTCTCCTGCAATGATGCGCTTGTTGCCAGTGAATAAGCTCCGTTTCTCTAAAAAATACAAGATTAACTTAGCATTAACGGGTGACAGACTGTTGTTCAGGTTAATGCTTGATTC
>JBOFIL010000075.1:0-2024 GCA_051650165.1 Allobosea sp. | reverse complement strand
GGGAATGACAGGCTAAAGCTCGCTCACCGCCCCGCCTGCATCCGCTCTGGCAGGCTCTCGCGGATCTTGGCCGAGAAAGCCGGATCATCCAGCGAGATGGTCTTTGCCCGCTCCGAGACATGCGAGCGGCTGACCAGCTCAGCAAGCGGCATATCTGCGCGCAAGGCCCCCAGCGATTGCAGATAGGCCGGCAGGCGCCCTGTCATCAGCAGGCGGTAATCCAGCGGGATGGCAAAGCCCCAACTGCCCGCAGAGGCGCGGGCAAGGCTGTAGGCCAGCGTGGTGCAATTCACGGTCAGCGTGTCATACCAGCGCGGGGTTTTCGCCACATCGTTGATGTCAGCCACATAGGCCATAAGCACATCGCGCGCCTGCTGCTTGGTGGCGCGCAGCTGGAAGAGCCGCACATCCTCACCGCGCGCATGGGTGCGCAGGCCGATGAGATCGCGCTCATCAGCGGCGACATAGGCAAGTTCGGTGGCTTTGAAGAAACCGGCAATGGCGGACCACGCCTCGCCTTTCTCGCGGCGTACCTCGATGGAGAGCGCCAGCGGCGGCTGATCAGCAAACACGAAGCTGACGATGAGATGAGCGATGTTTTCGCCTGACCAATAGGAGAGCGCAACATCGGCGGCTTCAAGCTTCGCAAGATCGAACGCCCTCGTCTCCCAGCGCTCATCGAAGGATGTCTCGCTGCGCCAGCGGAAATTGCGCAGATTGCTCACGCTCATGCGCTCGCCGGCAATCTCGACCTCAGGCAGGCGCGCCAGCTCAGGTATCCAGTCGCGGTCATGGCGTGGCAGGATCGTGCCC
Source organism: Allobosea sp. (assembly GCA_051650165.1). GTDB lineage: Bacteria > Pseudomonadota > Alphaproteobacteria > Rhizobiales > Beijerinckiaceae > Allobosea. The sequence continues at coordinate 1,211 of JBOFIL010000075.1, read as the reverse complement.
CACCAGATGAGAAGCCCCAGCGAGGCAACAAGCGCGACGCGTGCCGGCCGCCATTGCCCTTTCCACAGCCCGCCAATGCCGGCGAGGATGATCAGCGCGAAGAGGCCGCCGCCAATCTTGGGCAGCACCCCGCCAAAGGGCAGCTGGTAAATCAGCGCGCCCGCGCCCCATGCAGCCCAGACCAGGCCAGCGAGAGTGACAAGCAGCAGCAGGACAAATGAAATGAGGCGGCGCATGTTTTTTACCATGCCCGCCTCGGGTAGCCCTGGCAATGCGTGAGGTTCACGCCGCCAGGCTGTTGGTGGGGGCTGCGGCCTTCACGGCGTCATCGACATGGTCCTCGAAGCGCTTGAAATTGTCGCGGAACATTGTGACGAGGCGCTTGGCTGTTTCGGCGAACTCGGCCTTATCAGCCCAAGTTTTCACCGGATACAGGATATGCGGTTCGACGCCGGGAACGGATGTGGGCACAGCAAAGCCGAAATACGGGTCACGCCGGAAGTCTGCGCGGCCCAGCGAGCCATCCAGCGCGGCGGTGAGCAGGCGGCGCGTCACGCGGATTGGCATGCGGCGGCCTGTGCCGAACTTGCCACCTGTCCAGCCTGTGTTGACCAGCCAGCAATCGACATGATGGCGCGCGATAAGGTCACGCAGCATATTGCCATAGACCGAAGGGTGCCGCGGCATGAAAGGCGCACCAAAGCAGGTCGAGAAGGTGGCTTCCGGGTCTTTGACGCCCTTTTCCGTGCCGGCGACCTTGGCGGTGTAGCCGGAGAGGAAGTGATACATGGCTTCCGCTGCAGTGAGCTTGGCGATGGGCGGCAGCACACCAAAGGCATCGCAGGTCAGCATCACGATGTTCTTCGGCATCCCAGCGCGGCCCGTGGCCGAGGCATTCGGAATGAAATCCAGCGGATAGGCGCAGCGCGTGTTCTCTGTGCGCGAGCCATCATCGAAATCGGGGATGCGCGTGATCGGATCAACGATCACATTCTCCAGCACGGTGCCGAAACGCTCGGTGGTGGCGAAAATCTCGGGCTCGGCCTCGCGTGAGAGGCGGATGGTCTTGGCGTAGCAACCGCCCTCGAAATTGAACACGCCATTGGTCGACCAGCCGTGCTCGTCATCGCCGAGCAATGTGCGGTTGGGGTCCGCCGAGAGCGTGGTCTTGCCAGTGCCGGACAGGCCGAAGAACACGGCGACATCGCCCT
>JBOFIL010000074.1:0-2124 GCA_051650165.1 Allobosea sp. | reverse complement strand
GGCTCGAATGTGGCGGGGGTATTCGTTGACAGACCCCGTTATCTGGATGCGCTTCGCCAGAACCCAGATTTGCTGGAAAGCCCGCTAGCGCAGAGATTGATCGTGCTTGCCGGGCTGGAAGTAACGGGAACCATCACATCGCCGTCATGAAGCTGGCCAATGGTTGCATTCCACAGGCCGATCATGGATGTTGCCGCAGGCATTGCACGGGGGCCACGCCAATATGCACAACCTGCTTGAGGTGATGAACCTGCGGATTGCGTTTCGCTCGTTTGCTCACGCGAATGAGGTGGTGAAGGGCGTCTCCTTCCGCGTGCCGCCGGGCAAGACCGTGGCGCTGGTGGGCGAATCCGGCTCGGGCAAATCCGTCATCAGCCAGGCGATCATGGGTTTGCTGCCGCGCAATGGTGAAATCCCGGGCGGCAGCATCACCTTCCGCGACCCGAAGAACCCGGACGAACCCATCAACATCGCCGAGCTCGACAGGGATGGCGCGAAAATGCGCAGCCTGCGCGGCGGGCGCATCGGCATGATCTTCCAGGAGCCGATGTCGTCGCTATCGCCCATTCACCGCATTGGCGACCAGATCCAGGAAGCGCTGATGCTGCACCGCGAGGTGGAGTGGGAAGAGGGCAAGCGCATCGTCATCGACATGCTGGGCAAGGTGGGCTTCAAGGATCCGCCGCGCGCCTATGACATGTACTCGTTCGAACTGTCCGGCGGCTTGCGCCAGCGCGCCATGCTGGCGATGGCGCTGGTGTGCCGCCCCGCTCTCCTGATCGCTGATGAGCCGACAACTGCGCTGGATGTCACCGTTCAGGCGCAGGTGCTGAAGCTGATGAAGGAGCTTCAGGCCGAGATGGGCATGGCCATCCTGCTCATCACCCATGATCTCGGCGTTGTCGCCAACATGGCCGATGAGGTGGTGGTGATCTACCATGGCAACATCATGGAGGCCGGAACCTCGCAGGCGATTTTCCGCACGCCGAAGCACCCGTATTTGCAGGCGCTGATGAAGGCGATGCCACATTTCAACATGAAGGAGGGCGAGCGGCTCACGCCCTTGCGCGAGGCCCGCGCCGCCGCGCCGCGCGTCGCGATGGAGATCAAGCGAGCACGGGGCCCGGCAACAGATGCGCTGCCCTTGCTCGATGTGCGGGGCGTCGAGAAAACCTACACCGTCAAGGCCGGCTCATGGCTGAAATCATCGCCTACACGCGGTGTCCGGGCAGTCGACAATGTCTCATTCCATATCAACCGCGGCGAGTGCCTCGGCCTGGTGGGGGAGAGTGGCTGCGGCAAGACCACGCTGAGCAAGATCATCATGCGCGCCGTCACCGCTGACGCCGGCCAGATGACCTTTAATGGCCGCGATGGCAGCGTGGATGTGCTGGGGCTCAAGGGCTCGGCGCTGCGGCGCTTCCGGCCCAAGATGCAGATGATCTTTCAAGATCCGGTCTCGTCGCTTTCGCCGCGCATGACCGTGCTGGATATTGTGCGCGAGCCGCTCGACATCCACGGCATCGGCGACAAGGCCAGCCGCAACGCCAAGGTTGTCGAGATGATGGAGGCTGTCGGCCTCGATCCGCGCTTCATGAACCGCTATCCGCATTCCTTCTCCGGCGGCCAACGCCAGCGCATCGGCATTGCCCGCGCGCTTGGGTTGGAACCTGAGCTGATGGTCTGCGACGAGCCGGTCTCGGCGCTGGATGTCTCCGTGCAGGCGCAGGTGCTCAATCTGCTCAAGGATTTGCAGGAGGAGCGCGGCCTCACCTATCTGTTCATCTCGCATAATCTCGCGGTGGTGAACTACATTGCCGACCGCATCGCCGTGATGGCGAATGGGCGCATTGTCGAGACCGCACCACGCCACTTGTTGTTCACGCAACCCACTCATGCCTATACGCGCGCGCTGCTCAAGGCGGTGCCCTATGCTGACCTGGACCGCCCGCTCGATTTCCAGATGCCATCGCTCAAGGGCGCCTCCGACATGAGCCAGTGGCCGGCGGCCTTCAGGCCGGATGCGGATGGCGGCGGGCTTGCCGCGCTTGATCTGGGGCAGGGGCATCTGGTGCTGGCGCGCGCCAGCATCGACAGACGTGAGCTGGTGGCATGAACTGGTGG
>JBOFIL010000073.1:0-11459 GCA_051650165.1 Allobosea sp. | reverse complement strand
GCCACTCGCCTTGCCGAAATCCATCTGGCCGGCGAATTTTGCCTTCAGCGCAGCAATCACCTTGCCCATATCCTTGATCGAGGCAGCGCCTGTCTCGGAAATGGTGGCGGCGATGGCACCCTTCACCTCGTCTTCCGAGAGCTGCTGCGGCAGGAAGGAGGAGATGACGGCAATCTCGCCCTTCTCGCCTTCGGCCAGTTCCGGGCGGCCATTGGCCTCATAGATGGAGAGCGATTCCTGGCGCTGCTTGATCATCTTTTGCAGCACGCCAAGAATGTCTTCTTCCGATGCCTGCTCCTTGCCAGCGCCCCGCGCCTCAACATCCTTGTTCTTGAGTTCCGAGATCATCAGGCGAATGGCGGCGAGCCGGCCCTTGTCGCCGGCCTTCATCGCCTCTTTCATCTCTGTTGTGAAACGTTCGCGAAGCGACATGGGATGGTTCCTTGGCTGGCGTTGACTGGGACACGTGCCGTCGGTAAGGCTCGCGCTCCAGGTGTGGGGCGCGGACGTGCCCCGTTTCTTCAAATTGCCGGCGCTTTGCCGGCCTGGACGTGACATAGCCATGACGAGCGCTGAAGGGAACCCTGCAATGAGCGGGAAGAAGCATGACGGCTGGGCCGAACCTGTCGCGACTGCCGTCCTCGTTTTGGCGGACGGCACGGTGATCGAGGGCTTCGGCCTTGGTGCAGTGGGCGAAGCGCCGGGCGAGGTCTGCTTCAACACCGCGATGACAGGCTATCAGGAGATCCTCACCGATCCTTCCTATGCCGGGCAGATCATCACCTTCACCTTTCCTCACATTGGCAATGTCGGCACGAACGAGGAAGACATCGAGACGGTGAACGCCGCTGCCTCGTCGGGCGTGCGTGGCATCATCGTCCATGCCGCCATCACCGATCCTTCCAATTGGCGCACCTCGTCGCATCTCGATGGCTGGCTGAAAGCGCGCGGCATTGTCGGCCTCTCCGGCATCGATACGCGCGCGCTGACGGCGTTGATCCGCGAGAAGGGCATGCCCAATGCCATTCTTGCCCATTCGCCCGATGGCACATTCGACATTGCCCGCCTCAAGCGCGAGGCCGCCGCCCTGCCCTCCATGGATGGGCTCGATCTGGTGCCATCCGTCGGCGCGACGCAGCGCTATGACTGGACACAAACCCCATGGGTCTGGCCGGAAGGCTATGGGACAAGCGGAAGCGCCAAGCACCGCGTCGTCGCGATCGATTACGGTGTGAAGCGCAACATCCTGCGCCTCCTCGCCCGCGCCGGATGCGAGGTGACCGTTGTGCCGGCAACCGCCAGCTTTGACGAGATCATGGCGCTGAAGCCTGACGGCGTGTTCCTATCCAATGGCCCCGGAGACCCGGCAGCAACGGGCGAATATGCCGTGCCGGTCATCCGCAAGGTTTTGGAGGCGAAAGTGCCGACATTCGGGATTTGCCTTGGCCACCAGATGATGGGCCTCGCTGTGGGCGCGAAAACCGCCAAGATGAAGCAGGGGCATCATGGCGCGAACCACCCTGTAAAAGAGCATGCCACCGGCAAGGTCGAGATCGTCTCGATGAACCATGGCTTTGCGGTCGATCCCAAAACGCTGCCGGCGAACGCCATCGAGTCGCATGTCTCGCTGTTTGATGGCAGCAATTGCGGCATCGCGCTGACGGACCGCCCGGCTTTCTCGGTGCAGCACCACCCCGAGGCTTCGCCGGGCCCGCAGGACAGCCATTATCTGTTTGACCGCTTCGTGACGATGATCGAGAAGGCCAAGGCGGCCTGAGGCCAGCATGAGCGACACGAACCTTTCCGGCTGGCGCGCTTTCTTCGATGGCGAGCATTCGATCTATGTCAGCGAGCGCCACAAGCTGCTACACGCCCGCAACATTGCGCGCGGCATCCTTGCCCATCTGACAGCGCAGAGCGCCTCCGTGCTCGATTATGGCTGCGGCGAAGCGCTGCACGGCGAGGCATTGGCCGCGCAATGCAGCCAGCTCTGGCTGTGTGACACCTCGCCAACCTTGCGCGAGCAGCTGGCTGCGCGGTTTGCCGCCATGCCTCAGGTGAGCACCATCGCGCCGGAGATGATCGGGCTTGGGCTTGCCGATGACAGCCTCGACATGGTGGTGACGATTTCAGTGCTGCAATACATGACGCGTGATGAGCTGCGTGCCGCGCTCCACACATGGCGTGAGAAGCTGAGGCCCGGCGGCAAGCTGGTGATCGGCGATGTCATCCCGCCCGATGTCGATATGCTGACAGACACGCTCGCATTGCTGCGCTTTGGCCTTGAGGGCGGGTTTCTGATGGCGGCGCTGGCCGGACTCGTGCGCACGGCATTGTCAGACTATCGCAAGATCCGCGAAAAGCTCGGCCTCACCATGTATGCCCAAGGCGAGATCGAGGCCATCATCATGGATGCAGGCCTCGTCGATGTGCGCCGTGCCGATCACAACATTGGCCATAATCAGGCCCGCATGACCTTCACGGCGCTGAAATCAACAGCGTAACGCCTCAATCCGGAAAGCCGCTGCTGATGATGTTGGCAGGCTGGCCACCCACAGGCATGTCGAGGCCCTGCTTCAATGTGCTGATGTGGTACTCACGAATGCGGCCATTTGTCGGGTCGCTTACAAAGGCGCTTGAGCCAACCACGGCCAGCGTTGGCGAGGGTGTCTTGGCAGCAAACTGGCAATCGAAATTTGGCACTGCATCGAATGACGCAAGCTCGCGCCATGCAGGGGCCGTCTGGTAGATGCGCAGCTTGCCATCAGCGGTGAGATTTGCGAGGCGCGAGCCATCCGCGTTCAATTCGAACCTGCATGTGGCCAGCCCGCCGGGGACATCCAGAATGTCATCTTTGGTCAAAGCCGTGGCAGCAGGATCGATGCGGATGAAGGCATTATATGGCCCTTTCAGCCCATAATTGCCGACCACGAACTTTCCATCCTTGCTGGATTTGACTGTGCTGGTGCGCCGGTCATCGGGATAAGCCATCTTGCGGGCACTCCATACGGATGCCGCACCCGTCTTGGCCGCATTCGAGAGCACCAGCACACCGCCGCCCTCGCCCTCTGCGCAGCCGAATATCTGGGTCTTGGAAATGGTTCCGTGGCCATGGAACAGCTTGCAGGATGCATTGGGCACGGCTGGATCATTGAAGGACGCCAGCGTTGTCCACTCGGCATCCTTGCGCAGAACCGTGAAACCATCCGGGCGCGCGGATGCCGTGCGGTCCTCGCCCTTGGCGTAGATCGGGTTAGGCAGTGAAACAAGCCACTGCTTGCCCCCAAGCGGCGCGGCAATGCCGTGCTGCGGGGCGGGGCTTGGCCAGATGTCCATGGCGGGCTTGGGCGCATCCAGCTTCTTCATGTCGAGGAAGACAACACGCGGATTACTCTTACCCTCCCATGGGCGCTGGCCATCGAAAAAGACAGCAAGCTGGCCGTGGCCTGAGACGACGTGCGCGGGCCTATCGCCGGTCAGGCTGAAATCAAGCAGGCGGACATTGCTCTTTTCGAGATCATAATGGTCGCCATGGGATTGGTAGTTGAGGCCCGTATCGAGGAAGCGCACCGTGCCGGCCTCATCGCCTGTCCTGATCACGACATAACGCCCGCCTTGCGTTCCGTTCATGGCCGGGTTTGCCTTGGGCAGCGGGAAGCTGTGCGTGACCTCGCCCGTGTCGAGATCAAGCACATTCACCACAGGCTTTTCATGATCGGTGAAAACGAGCCGGCCACGCTTGACTGGGTGGTCATTGGCAAGCGCTGGCGCAGATAGACCAGCGGCAAGAACGGTGGCGATCAACCCGGCATATGTGGTTTGGCGTGTCGTAATCATGGTGTTTTCCAGTGTTTTGAGAGTCAAAGTAGGGAGCAAGCCGCGATAAAAGACCGCGGTCACGCCGCCTCGGCGCGCCGCCAGCTCGGGAAGGGGTCAGGCAGATTCTGATAGTTTTCAGGGTTGAAGCGCAGCGCCATGGAGTCGCCCAGCAGGCATTCATCAAGGGCGGCAGTTATCGCAGCCTTGTCCATGCTGGCACCGATGAAGACGAGTTCCTGGCGTCGGTCGCCCCAGACGCGGTGCCAATGCCGGTTGAGGGTCTGCTTCCATTCCGGGTGGTTCGGCCAGCGCTCTTTGGGCACCTCAACCCACCAGAAGCCCATGGGCTCAGTGCGGCAGACAGCGCCGGCAAGCGACATCTCGCCCACCCATTGCGGGCGCGTTGCGATCCAGAAATGCCCCTTGGCGCGGATCAATCCAGGCCAGGTCTTGGCGAGGAAAGTACTGAATTTCTCGGGGTGGAATGGCCTGCGTGCGCGATAGACGAAGGAGGAAATGCCATATTCCTCGGTCTCCGGCATGTGCTCGGCATGGCCATAAAGCTCCTTGTGCCAGAGCGGATGCTCCTGCGCCTTCTCATGGTCGAACAGCCCAGTGTCGAGGATGGCATCAAGTGGCGCGCGGCCAAAATCCACCTCGACAATGCGCGCATCCGGGTTGAGCGCCTTAATGATCTTGCGGGCAATATCGAGCCTCTCTGGCCCGGCATCGCTCGCCTTGTTGAGCACGATCACATCGGCAAATTCGATCTGGTCCACCAAAAGATCAACGAGCGTACGGTTATCCTCATCGCCCGCGGTCTCGCCGCGATCGCGCAGGAAATCACGCGAGCCGTAATCCTTGGTGAGGTTGATGGCGTCGACCACCGTCACCATCGTATCGAGCCGCGCGACATCCGAGAGGGAGTGATCATCCTCATCGCGGAAATCAAAGGTGGCGGCGATGGGCAGCGGTTCGGCGATGCCCGTGCCCTCGATCAGAAGGTAATCAAAGCGCCCCTCTGCGGCAAGGCGACGCACCTCTTTCAAGAGATCATCACGCAATGTGCAGCAGATGCAGCCATTGCTCATCTCGACCAGCTTCTCATCCGTGCGGGAGAGACCGCCCTGTTCGCGCACCAGATCAGCGTCGATGTTCACTTCGCTCATGTCATTGACGATGACTGCGACGCGGCGACCCTCGCGGTTGTTGAGCACATGGTTGAGCAGCGTTGTCTTGCCGGCCCCCAGAAAACCGGAAAGCACGGTGACGGGCAGGCGCAGATCTGAAGGGTCTTTGGAAGCCACAGGAACCTCGATATGTAACAATGTAACATTACATTGAGGTCTTAGATCATGTCTTCTGTCTGGGCAAGCGTTCCTGGGCAAGCGTTCCTGGGCAAGCGTTCCTGGGCAAGCGTTCCTGGGCAAGCGCCGCGCCTCAGCCGCCTTCGCGAAAGCTCCAGCGCTTGTGAGCGGTGAAGGTGAACACCATCACGATCAAGGTGGTGAGCACTTGCGCCGGCAAGTAAGGCAAACCGGCAAGCTTGACGAACCAATGCATCAGCGCGCCAGTGATGAGGAAGCCGCCAAACGCCACCACCGCAAAGCGCCACCCGGCCTCGGCATGGCTGCGGGTGGCGGCGAAGGTGAGCGCGCGGTTGGCGACATACGAGACGATGCCGCCCGCGACAAAGCCGATGAGCGAAGCCAACACCGGATCGCTTTTCAACAGCTCTACCATGCCGATCAGCACGGAATAATGCGCGATCGCGGCAAGAACGCCCGCCCCGCCATAGGATGTGATCTGGCGGAGCATGGCCGTCATTGGCTTTGACCTTTGGCGCCAGCCTCAAGCCCGGTCTCACGCGCCTCGTCCAAAGCACGACGCAGCGCGATCAATTGCGGCAAGGTGGCAATGGCGTCGACAATCTCAGGATGATGGCGAATACGGTCCATTTCAGGCTGGAGGGCGGCAATGCATTGCTCACGTACAGCCTTGCCCGCAGGTGTCAGCGTGACCAGCTTGCCGCGGCCATCCGAAGGATCGGGCTGAACAAGAATGAGGTTCTTGGCCCCAAGGCGTTGCAGCGTGCTGGTCATGGTCGCGCGCGTGACCTGAAAGGCTGCGGCCAATGCAGCAGGGCTGCGCTGCCCGCCCAGCCTGACGAAATGGTTGAGCACGGTGAACTGCGCCAGCGTCATGCCTGGCGGCATGACGCGCTCGAATATTGTCTGCGACAATTGCGCAATAATGCCTATCTCGTTGAAGAGGCTGAACAGGCCAGTTTCTTCTTTGCTACCGGGCATTCTCAGCTTTTTGTCAGCTTGGCCTCCAAAGGCCAGCGGGGGGTTGGTTCCACTGTGGCAGAATACCCCAGTCTTGCCAGCATCTGTACACGCTGGCCTGGCTTGGCACCAACCAGCCTGTGGACATTATCAAATTCGGCCTTCATCTCCGGGTATTCCTGCACAGCCTGGCTGATCGGCTGCACGCTGAGGCCGAGCTTTGTGGCCATGAGATTGGCGCGCAGCCATGCCTTGCCGCTTTCAAGATGCTCGCGGCGGCTATTGCTCTCGGTCGTGAGCCATAGAAACGCCGGCGTTGCGGCAAACATCACCCTGTAGCGTTCGCGGGTCGATTTGAAGGCTGTGGAAGCTGGGCTCACCGCCTGAGTCCTGATTGAGTCGGTGCCCATCAGGCTGAGCGCCTCGAACATTGGCCCCTTGACCGCAATGCAATCTGGATTGGCATCAATCTCGGCCGCGCCCACGCGCAGCAAGTCCATGCTCTCTTTCCATGTGCGGGTCGTGAATGCCTCGATATCCCATGCCCGCCAGATCAGATCGCGCAGGGCAGGCACATCGCCGGGTGTTTCGCTGCCAGTGACACGCACCACCCGATCGCTCAATGCGGCAAGGCTAGCAAAATCCGACGCCAAGACGGGGCGCGACATGTCGTAAGGGATTTTTGCCGTGCGCCTTGTGAGAACAGATGCAAACAAGGGATCCTTGGCCAGCCCTGCTTCAGCAATAAATTTCAGCCGCGCAATCGGGCGCTTGTCGAGCCGCTCGCCAGGCTCGCCTTCCGGGAATGGTTCAATGGTCATGCGCACGCCGCGCTCGGCCGCCGCCATGCGGGCAAGTTCGAAGAATCCGCCAAAACCAATCAGGATTTGCCGGTCAAATGGGTCGGTCTGCGGCAGGCGGCGCTCAAGATCACAGGTGATGATCGCTTCATCATTGCCGACAAGGCGTATTTCCCATGGCTGCCGGTTGTGAGGGTTGGGCGCAAGAATGGCATGCCGGAATGCATCCAGGCGCACATCCTGAGGCGGTGTCGGGTCGATCCGCCATGGCAAGGTGGCTGTGACGGGCATGCGCGTGACGCGGTAGGTTCCAGCAACACCTGCAAGCGCGAAGAGGCCACCAGCACCAAGAATCAGATTGCGACGGGAGACAGACATAGGACACTCCATTTAGTTTGATGTCGAACTATTATAGTTAGACATCAAACTTGTCAATCGCGATGTGTTGTGAAAACGGCTCATTGGCCCTTCCCCTTCAGGCCGCGCCTGTCTATAGGGGCGGCTTAGCATTCAGATGAGGCGGCAAGAGCCAGCGGGTCAGATAATGGTCCGTCGGATTGACGCGCGCTCAAGACAACAAGGCCGCACCCCATGCCAAAGCGCACAGACCTGAAATCGATCCTGATCATTGGCGCAGGTCCGATCATCATCGGTCAGGCATGCGAATTCGATTATTCCGGCACGCAGGCCGTGAAGGCGCTGAAGGAAGAGGGCTACCGCGTCGTTCTGGTCAATTCCAACCCGGCGACGATCATGACCGATCCGGAATTGGCGGACGCCACTTACGTGGAGCCGATCACGCCGGAAGTTGTGGCCCGCATCATCGAGAAGGAGCGCCCTGATGCGCTCCTGCCCACCATGGGCGGGCAGACAGCGCTGAACTGTGCACTGTCCCTCAAGAAGATGGGCGTGCTGGAAAAATACAATGTCGAGATGATCGGCGCGACGGCAGAGGCCATCGACAAGGCGGAAGACCGCCAGCTTTTCCGCGAAGCCATGACCAAGATTGGCCTCGATACGCCGAAATCACGCCTTGCCAACGCCACTGCCGCCAAGCGCGCCGACCGCGAGAAATATCTCGCCGAAATCGCGCGCATCAAGGCGCTGAACCTCTCGGATGACGAGATAACCCGCCGGCTTGGTGCCTTCGAGAGCCAATGGACGAGCGCAGAAAAGGAACGCCGCAAACGCTATCAGGAGCACGCCATGGGCGAGGCGCTGATCGCGCTCGCTGAAGTCGGCCTTCCGGCGATATTGCGCCCCTCCTTCACCATGGGCGGCACGGGCGGCGGCATCGCGTATAACCGCGAGGAATTCCTCGATATTGTCGAGCGCGGGCTGGATGCCTCCCCCACAAACGAAGTTCTGATTGAGGAGAGCGTCCTCGGCTGGAAGGAGTATGAGATGGAGGTCGTGCGCGACAAGCACGACAACTGCATCATCATCTGCTCCATCGAAAACCTCGATCCGATGGGCGTCCACACAGGCGATTCCATCACCATCGCCCCGGCGCTGACACTGACCGACAAGGAATATCAGATCATGCGCGACGCCTCGCTGGCGGTGCTGCGCGAGATCGGCGTCGAGACAGGCGGCTCCAACGTGCAGTTCGCGGTCAATCCCGAAAACGGGCGCATGATCGTTATCGAGATGAACCCGCGCGTCTCGCGATCTTCCGCCTTGGCTTCCAAAGCCACCGGCTTCCCCATCGCCCGTGTCGCGGCGAAGCTTGCTGTCGGCTACACGCTCGACGAGATCGCTAATGACATCACGGGCGGGGCAACGCCGGCCTCCTTCGAGCCGACAATTGATTATGTTGTCACGAAAATTCCGCGCTTTGCCTTCGAGAAATTCCCCGGTGCCGATCAGGTCCTGACCACGGCGATGAAGTCAGTCGGCGAATCGATGGCAATTGGCCGCACCTTCCAGGAAAGCCTGCAAAAGGCCCTGCGCTCGTTGGAGACCGGGCTTGATGGCCTCGATGAAATCGAAATCCCCGGTCTTGGCCAGGGCGATGACAAGAATGCCATCCGCGCCGCCATCTCGGTGCCGACACCCGACAGATTGCTTAATGTAGGGCAGGCATTGCGGCTTGGGTTTACCGAGGAACAGGTTTTCGAGGCCTGCAAGATCGACCCATGGTTCATTGCGCAGCTCAAGGGCATCGTCGACATGGAGGCGCGGGTTCGTGAGCACGGATTGCCAGAAACGCCAGGTGCCTTCCGCCAGCTGAAAGCCATGGGCTTTTCGGACAAGCGCCTCGCGGCGTTGACTGGCAAAGAAGAAGTCGATGTGCGCACCGCGCGGCGCAAGCTCGCCATCCGCCCGGTCTACAAGCGCATCGACACCTGCGCCGCCGAGTTTGCCTCGCCGACCGCCTATATGTACTCGACCTACGCCCCGCCCTTCGCAGGCAAGCCGGCAGACGAGGCACAACCAACCGACAAGAAGAAGGTCATCATCCTTGGTGGCGGGCCGAACCGCATCGGCCAGGGCATCGAGTTCGATTATTGCTGCTGCCATGCCTGTTTTGCGCTCTCTGAAGCCGGCTATGAGACCATTATGGTCAACTGCAACCCGGAAACCGTCTCGACCGATTACGACACCTCGGACCGGCTCTATTTCGAGCCGCTGACCGCCGAGGATGTGCTGGAAATCATCGAGACGGAAAAAACGAACGGAACGCTCCACGGCGTCATCGTGCAGTTTGGCGGGCAGACGCCGCTGAAGCTCGCTCGTGCGCTCGAAGAGGCCGGCGTGCCGATCCTCGGCACCTCGCCGGACGCGATTGATCTGGCCGAGGACCGTGACCGCTTCAAGCGCCTGCTCGACAAATTGGGCCTGAAGCAGCCCAAGAACGGCATTGCCTATTCGGTGGAACAGGCGCGGCTGATCGCGGGCGAGCTTGGCCTGCCTTTCGTCGTGCGCCCCTCCTATGTGCTGGGCGGGCGGGCAATGGAGATCATCCGCGATGAGACACAGTTCGAGGAATATCTCCTCGGCACACTGCCATCGCTGATCCCCTCCGAGGTCAAGGCCAAATACCCCAACGACAAGACCGGCCAGATCAACACGGTGCTGGGCCGCAACCCGCTGTTGTTCGACCGCTACCTTTCGGATGCCACGGAAATCGATGTCGATTGCCTTGCTGATGGCAAGGATGCGTTCATCGCCGGCATCATGGAACATATCGAGGAGGCGGGCATTCATTCGGGCGATTCGGCCTGCTCGTTGCCGCCGCGCACGCTATCGGCCGAGATGCTGGCCGAGCTGGAGCGCCAGACCAAGGCGATGGCGCTGGCGCTCGATGTCGGCGGCCTGATGAATGTGCAATACGCCATCAAGGATGGCGTGATCTATGTGCTGGAGGTCAACCCCCGCGCCTCACGCACCGTGCCATTCGTCGCCAAGGTGATTGGCGAGCCAGTGGCCAAGATTGCCGCGCGCATCATGGCTGGCGAAAAGCTGGCCAGCTTTGGCCTCAAGCACAAGCAGCTGGATCATATCGGCGTGAAGGAGGCGGTGTTCCCCTTCGCGCGCTTCCCCGGCGTCGATGTGCTGCTCGGGCCCGAGATGCGCTCGACCGGCGAGGTGATCGGGCTGGATCGCTCCTTTGCGGTCGCCTTCGCCAAAAGCCAATTGGGTGCAGGCTCTGCCGTGCCGACATCAGGCGCGATCTTTGTCTCGGTCAAGGATGCCGACAAGCCGCGCATCCTGCCCACCGTGAAGATGCTGGATGGCCTCGGTTTCCAGATCCTCGCGACAGGCGGCACGCTGCGCTATCTGGAGGAGAATGGCGTCAAGGCCACCAAGATCAACAAGGTGCTGGAAGGTCGGCCCCATGTGGTCGATGCCATCAAGAATGGCGATGTCCAGCTGGTGTTCAACACCACTGACGGGCCAAAGGCGCTGGCGGATTCGCGCAGCCTTCGCCGCGCCGCCCTCTTGCACAAGGTGCCATATTATACCACCTTGGCCGGGTCGATTGCGGCGGCAGAGGGCATCGAGGCGCTTTGCAGCGGCGATCTCGAGGTGCGATCCCTGCAATCGTATTTCGGGCAGGTGGCGTGAATTTCACGCCTCTGCGGCGACACCTGCAGCTTTGAAACAGCGCGCATGGATGTGATTTCTCATCCATGGCTGCGACATTTTCGCGATTGACGAAGGATAAAGACGATGGAGCGCGTTCCGATCACTGCTGGCGGTTTCGCCGCACTGGAGGTTGAGCTGAAGCACCGCCAGCAGGTGGAGCGCATCCGCATCATCAATGCGATTTCCGAGGCGCGCGCGCTGGGCGATCTCTCCGAAAATGCCGAGTACCATTCTGCCAAGGAGGCGCAATCGCTCAATGAGGGGCGCATTCAGGAGCTTGAGTCACTGATCGGCCGCGCTGAGATCATTGATGTCTCCAAGCTGGGCGGCAGCACCATCAACTTCGGCGCAACCGTCAAGCTGATCGACGATGAGACCGAGGAAGAGAAGACCGACCAGATCGTCGGCGAGCCGGAGGCAGACATCAAGTCTGGCCGTCTCACAGTCGGCGCGCCACTCG
>JBOFIL010000072.1:0-3892 GCA_051650165.1 Allobosea sp. | reverse complement strand
CGGGACAAGCCCGACCATGACGGCGAGCGGCGGCATTCAGGACACAACTCATGACTGTCCCTATGACACCCGCCCGCATCCACCTGTTTGACACCACATTGCGCGACGGCGCGCAGACCACGGGCGTTGATTTCTCGCTCGATGACAAGATCGCGGTGACGCAGATGCTGGACCGGATCGGCATGGATTATGTCGAGGGCGGGTATCCCGGTGCGAACCCGCTCGATACGACATTTTTCAGCGAGAAGCGCACGGAACATGCGAAATTCGCCGCCTTCGGCATGACCAAGCGAGCCGGTCGCTCGGCAGCGAATGATCCGGGCATTGCCGGACTGCTTGCCGCCAAGGCCGATGCCATCGTGTTCGTGGCTAAGGCTTGGGATTACCATGTCCAGGTCGCGCTCGGTATCAGGCCGGAGGAGAACCTCATCGGCATCACCGAGAGCGTGCAGGCGGCTGTCGCGGCGGGCCGCGAGGCGATGGTCGATTGCGAGCATTTCTTCGATGGCTACAAGGCCAACCCCGAATACGCGCTGGCCTGCGCCAAGGCTGCACATGACGCCGGCGCGCGCTGGGTGGTCCTCTGCGATACCAATGGCGGCACGCTGCCCGATGAAGTGAGCGCGATTGTGTGCGAGGTGGCGAAGCATGTTCCCGGTGACCATCTCGGCATTCATGCCCATGATGATTGCGGCTGCGCGGTGGCGAATTCGCTCGCGGCTGTCGAGGCCGGCGCGCGGCAGATTCAAGGCACGCTGAACGGCCTTGGCGAGCGCTGCGGCAACGCCAACCTCGTGACGATCATCGGCGCGTTGAAATTGAAACCGCATTACGCCGAGCGTTATGCCATTGGCATATCACAGGAAAAGCTCTCCGAGCTGACACGCGTCTCGCGCAGGCTCGATGAGCTTCTCAACCGCTCGCCCAACCGCCATGCGCCATTTGTCGGCGCATCGGCCTTTGCGACGAAAGCCGGCATTCACGCCTCGGCAGTTCTGAAAGACCCGCGCACCTATGAGCATGTCACGCCAGATAGTGTCGGCAATGTGCGCAAGGTGCTGGTCTCTGACCAGGCGGGCAAATCCAACCTCATCGCGGAGCTGGAGCGCCTGGGCGTCAGCATCGAGCGCGATGACCCGCGTCTCACGCGCCTGCTCGACGAGATCAAGGAGAAGGAAGCCGCCGGCTATGCTTTTGAGGGCGCCGATGCCTCGCTGGTGCTGCTGGCGCGGCGCGTGATGGGCGAGGTGCCGGCTTACTTTGACGTGGAGCGCTTCAAGGTGAATGTCGAGCGGCGCTACAATGCCAATGGCGAGCTGGTCACCTTCTCGGAGGCCATCGTCAAGGTGAAGGTCGGCGGGCGCACGCATATGTCGGTGGCGGAGGGCAATGGCCCTGTCAACGCGCTCGACAAGGCCTTGCGCAAGGATCTGGGCAAATATCAAGGCTTCATCGGCGGCTTGAAGCTGGTGGACTACAAGGTGCGTATCTTCCAGGGCGGCACAGACGCCGTGACGCGCGTGCTGATCGACTCGATGGACGAAAAGGCTGAGCGCTGGACGACGGTGGGTGTCAGCGCGAACATCATCGATGCCTCATTTCAGGCACTGACGGATTCGATCATCTACAAGCTGATGAAGGAAGGCGTGGGGAGGTGAGCGAGGCAATCACCTCGTCATGCTCGGCCCTGTGCCGAGCATCCACGTCTTTCTCGTAGCCTTGTAAAACCGTGGATGGTCGGGACAAGCCCGACCATGACGGATGAGCTTAGGTCCTCACTCCGTCAGCCTGATCTTGGGATCTTTGCAAAGATCCAGCGCTTCAGCCTCTGCTTCCGATTCATCGGCGAACTGCGCCAGCACATTGTAGCTGCAACCCTTGGCCTTGGAGAGGTTGAGTTTCTGCGATTTGCCGCCGCCGAGCGGCTTGGCCAGCTTGGCGACAACACGCGGGCTGGCCTCGGCGGTCTGGATCACCAGCGCCGTCAGTGCCTCGGTGCGGGCATTGGTGACGGTGACGCTTGATGGTGCGCGCTGGGCGAGAGCGGGGCTGATGATCAAAAAGCTGGCCGCGAGTGCCGCTGCTGTAACGCCACAACATTGAGAGACTGAACGCATAGGCCTGTCCTCCACATGCATGAGGTTTCGCGTTGGTTTGCGAAACTCGCCAGATACAGTCTGCATCCGTCTTTGTGGAAAGAGCAAGGCGGGAGTTGGCCTTACTTTTTTGCCGCCACGGGCTTGATGCTGCCTGTGGGCAAATCCGGCGCTTCCGGCAGATTGTCGGCGGGCGAACGGTTCTTGCGCTTCATGTAGGTCGCGAGTGCATCCGCGCCGGCCTTGGGGTCAGCGAAGCTCCAGAGTTTGGCGCGCACACCCTCCATGATGATGGAATATGTGCCAAGCTCGATCGCTTCACGGACGGCAAGCTGAGGCGGTTCGTTGCGGGTGATGCCGGCCTCGATTTCGAGCAGCGCATCGAGCGCCACATATTTGAAGGCCGAGCCCTGCGCGCCGACAGAATAGATCGTCTTTGATGTGGTGATGGCCGCCAGCACCTCGCCCGATTGCACGCTGACAAGCCGCATCGAGACGGTCACGGCATCAACGCGGTACTTGCCATCGCCGCCAATGCCGAGATAGCGCGCACCGGCGCCGCCCGTCATGGTGTTGGTGTCATAGCCGACAATGCCGCCCTCGATCAGCACGCCGGCAAAGGCGAGCGGTGGCAGCTTGGCAGGGCTCGCTGAGTGTTCAGCGCGGGTGTTCTGGATGATCTGCCGCTCTTGCAGCAGGTTTTTCAGGCCCGATCGCTCGATCACCTTGAAGCACTGGCTGGCGCAGGCGGTCTTCATGGAATCGATCAGGATTGGCAGGCCGCCCTGCGTCACCGCGCGGGAGAATTCCGCCACCCTGTCGCTTGGCTTGTGCTGGCCGGTGAGATCAGGGAACTCGAACACCGAGATCGGCACAGGCTGCTTGAGCTTGGGCAAACCAGCCAGATCGAGTGCGGTCTTGGTGAAAACGCCTGTGGTTGGCGCTTGCGAGATCGGGTCATAGATCGTGCCCGTGCCGCAGGCAGAAAGGGCGAGGCCAAGCCCCAACGCTGTAAGCTTGGCAGCAAGGCGCTGGTGCTTGGATGCAAAGGCGTGAAAGATCTCCATGCAGCTCATGATCCTGGCAGCGAGATCACGGTCTGCTTGATGCCGTCTGAGACGGTCAGCTTCACGGTGCCATTGAGCTTGACGAAGGAGACTGTGGTGCCTTCCACCGTGAAGGTGCCGGAATTGCCAGCATTGTCGCCATAGATCGAATCGACAATCTTATCGGCAAGGCCGGAAAGCAGCCGCTGGTTCAGCGATGTCTTGAACTGGGTGACCGGGTCATTGGTGATCGAGTCCTGGCGCTTCTGGTCGCGGCTCTTCGGGCGGTTTTGCGCCTCGGCCGTGCCCATCAAGAAATCCTTGTTCAGCGGCGAGCCGCCAAAGGCCGGGTTGACTGGCTGATAGATCAGATCGCCGGCACCGGCAGGTTCGGCAGCAGCCAACATGATAGCCGCAGCCGCAAACGCAGCCAGCGCTCCCCTGCACATCAATTTCTGCGCCGGCTGCGCGGAATGTTGCCGAACCATGTCTTGCCCCTCAGATCGCAGCAACTAGCAAGCAGCTGAGGAGGTGAAGACTCTGTTGATGATGAACGGGAGCTTGCCTAGGTTGCCGGCAATCCGCTCCGAATGGTCAATGAAGCCTTCACACATGCAAGCATCGCGGGATTTTATTCCCGCGATGCGGCTTATGCGTGCTATCGATCAACGCTGCGTGATGCTGATCTTGTTGGATGATCCGCTCTGGGCGATGCCAACGGAGTGACCATTGCCGACCTGCGTGACCGTG
>JBOFIL010000071.1:0-5752 GCA_051650165.1 Allobosea sp. | reverse complement strand
GCCTGAGCGAACACCACAGACCGGTCTACCAGTATTTGCTCCACTTGCCCGTCGGCTCCCTCGCGCTGGACCAGCACCGGGGGCAAAGCAACCTTCTCTCGCTTCATCCTTGGCAGAAGCGGGATCAACAACGGCTTTGCGAACCGTGCCATGGCCGGGAACTTGGCGCCGAGGAACGCCAGGGTGTGGTGGAGGAGGTTCATGACAAGGCCAGCTCTATTTCAGGGTGTCTGAATTTCGGCCAGAAAACGCGCATAGGTTCTGGCCTGGATGTCGACAATTCTTTCCGCGGAATGATAACGCCGCATCCACTGCTGTGCGGCGGGCCCGCGTTCTGCAGTGTCATCGAGGTCATTGATCACCAGCCGCAATTGCGCCGCACATTGCTCGATGGTTGATGCCGCCAGGCATGGTGGCATCTCGCCAAAAAACTGCTCAAGCTGAGGGGCATCAATCGCCGTGATGAGCCGCCTGCCGAGAGCCATGGTCTCAAAGCCGACCCCGCCAAGCGCCGGAAGCGTAAACTGATCTGCGACAGCGTGCGCACGGCAATAGGCTTCCCACAATTCACGCTTCTGCATGGTCGATAGCCAGACAACCTTGTCGGCAATGCCGAGTTCGGCAAGCAATGCCTTGCTTTCCGCGACCTCTTGTCCCCAGGCAACCAGATGCAACCTGAAATCATGGCCTTCGGCTGCCACCAAAGCCGCCGCGCGGTAGAGCACGTCATTGCCTTTCGTCCAGGAGCCGCTCCTGTCCTTCCAGTGTTGCCGCGTCGGGCTGAAAATCACAGCCGGACCAGCGGGCGGAACGAGATTGGGGTTCTCGTGGCGGAACCGCATCAGTTTGCGGTCGTCGAAAGCGTGAGGCAGGCAGACGACGCGCTGGGGGTCGAGGCCCATGCGCTTGGTGGCGGGCAGCACATCGGAATTGGTGACGAATACTTGGGTCGAGGCATGATAGGAAAGCCTTGTGACCACACCGTAATAGCTATTTTCAAACGGCAGATCGCGAAGCGTGCCGTGCTCATAGGAAATGAAGTGATCAAGACCATTAATAACGCAGATACACCCATCAACAGAATATGCCTGCACTACATCATACAAACTAAGCACATCATACATTTGTGCCCCAAAAATTGAATAATATTCAATGAAAGCATCTCGATCTTCTTTAGAAACAAGCTTGAAGTAATTTTTATATTTTTCAATTGAATTAACAAATTTTATATCTCTGTTTTTAGTATCAATATTCGAATTATATCTATTTATTTTTGCTACATCTGATTTCAACGAAAAATAGAAAATGCGAGATATGTATCTGATTACATTATTGGTATGATGAGCGCACAAATAGCGAATACGAGCATCGGCATTCGTCCAAAATTCTTCAAGCTGCACTCGCCCAGGCGGGTTCGAGTCGACTTCTTGTAGCACATCTTCACGGTTTGCCCGCCCCCGCGCGATGCGACGACGCAGCCACATTTCGGAAAGAGTGCTCTTCAGCGCCGGATCACGCACCCCAGGCAACACATAAATGTCCAGCACGCTTCGGTACAGGCCCTTCAACAATTGACTGGTCTTACGCAGCACGCGCTGCGCGAGGCCTGGAGGAGGGCTTGCATCGTCGACATCAAGGAGCGGTGAGAGCTTGGCTGCCCTCGCGGCTTGCTCGCCAGAATCATGGGCAGGAAGGAGCGTGGCCCGCAGCAGTGTCAGCGACGTGTCGCCCATTTTCAGGCTCGGTCCGTTCGCCACGCCGTAGCTTTCAGCCGCCTTCAGCGCCAAACCAAGATGCAGCGGCATCCGCGGAATGGGTCTGCCATTGGTTTTTGAAACAAAGCGCACATAGCCAAGGCAGCGTGCCTCCAGATAGCGCCAGAGCAATTTTTGTAGCTTGCCAAGCCCGAGATGCCTGGCCCGCAGATATTGCAGGCACCCGCTGGCCGGCCCCTGCACGAACCAATCCGGGCGCTTCCAGCCCTTGAGGCTGGTGCCCCACCAGTTCGGGGCATCGGCATCGACCGCGCCGGTGAACTCGGCATCCTCCCATTCGGGCGTGCTCATGACATGGTAGTAGTCATAGCTCAGCACATTCGCCTCGATGCCATATTGCCGCTGGATGCGGGCATTGTTGTAGGCGTTGTTGGCGATGTTGCCGATATGGAGCACACGCAAGGGCCGGCCGAGCTTTGCCTCGATGGCCTTCAGAGTCGCATTGTCGAACGGCATGGTGCCAGCTGCCTCGCTCATGCCGCGAGCCCTGCATATGGGGCGGATGGATCACCCTTCGCGGTCAGAAATGGGTGCTGCCAGCTGGTTGCTTGCGGGACTGCGGCCAGCACATCCCGAAGAGATGCGGTGCGCTCCTGAACCATGCGGCTTGTAGCTTCCGGGAAAGCCGCCGTCTCCTGATACATCTGCCCGAAGCGGACAGCGACAGCGTCAACCGAATGCCAGCGCCGGACATAGGCTGTGCCCTGCGCGCCGATGGCAGGCAGCTGCGCGCGGTTATTCAGGCACCAGAGCAGCGTCTCTTCCAGCGTATCCGGCGTGACATTGATCAGCGGACATTCATGCACCGCCTCGACCAGATCCGGTGAGCGCACATAGGTCATGACAGGCTTGCCGCGCGCCATGGCTTCAAGTGCCGTGTAGCCATAGGCCCCGCCAATGAACTGGTCCGCGATCAGATCAGCCTCGCCGAACAGGCGGATCACCTCGGTGTTGGGCACACCCTGCACCTTGACGTAGTCGATGGCGTGGCCCTCGCCGCGCAGCTTCTCGATGGTGGCTTCGAGGTGCCGTGTGCCCTTGAAATGGCTGTGATTGGGTGTGTGCGCGATGCGCAGCGGGCCGTCTGTGCGGGGCGGCGACGCTGGCGGCACGCGCGCGAGGTCAATGGGCCAATAATGCATGTTCCGCGCGCCCGGCACATAGGCGAGCATGTCGCCCAGCGCGACGGCGCAGGTGGCTTTCTCGGCCATCGCAGCCATGATCGGCGCATTGTCCGGTGTGCAGGCGCAGAATTTCCCCGGCTCAGGGCACTCCGTGCAGAAATTCCATCTGCCCAGCGCCAGTGTCTCGTCGCGGCGTCGCACATCCGCGCCGTAAGCATAGAGATAGACGCGCTTGCCGGCGGCGCGCAGCAGATCAAGCTCGGCTGGGTTCACGCCAAAACGCGTGGCGCGGCTGGTCAGCCCCTGATCATAGAAATAATGAAATACGTCATAACGCAGCATGGCCCAGGCCAGCAGCAGCCGCTCGAATGGTACGATCAAACCGCCGGCATGGCGCTGGAGCCATTCCATTGTGCGCTGGAGGTTGAAGTCAAAATCGCGCGCGATGTAGTAGGTCACGAACACCAGAGAATGGCTTTCAAACCCTAGCTGGCGGTCAGCGCGCGCCTTCAGGGGCAGCGTCAAGATTGGTGTTGTGCCCCAGAGCGAGCGCGGTGCGCCTTGCGCCAGCCTTGCATCGGTGAGGCGCCGCCCAAGCGGCACCGCGAGCTTGTGCAGCAGCAGGCCGGAAGCCGACAAGGCCATGCTGTTTGCATATTGCTTCATGCGGCCAGGCAGATATGCAGCACCGCCAAGCGCCGTTCCGCCAGACGCAAGCAATACAACAGGCAAGCGCAGGGCTGACTTGATCACATGGAGCACAGCACGCACGGGCCGACGCAACGGCAAGGGCAGCCCCGCCACGACACTGCGCGCCACGTTGCGTGATCTTGAAAGCATACCCACGGTGATCGCTTGGTGTTCGCCTGCCGGCCTCGCCTGTGTCCTCAGCCCTTGAGAGCCCGGCGCACGGTCTCGACGACGCGCACCTGCTCGCTCTCGCGCATGAAGGGCACAATCGGCAGGGTGATGGTGGTGTCCTCCGCCGCGCAGGCATTGGGGAACTGCTCCGGCTTCAGCCCGTATTTGTTGCGGTAATACCCAAGGCGGTGCACGGCATGTGTTCCGGGCCGGCTCTGCATTTCCGCCAATGCCATGGCGGACATCACGCCATTGCGGCGCTTGCGGCCGCCATCAACCAGCCTGATGACATAGGACTGATAGGTGTGCCCCTCGACCTCGCCCGCCACCGGCAGCACGAGATCATTCACGCCGCGCAGCATGTCCGTGTAGCGATGCGCAGTCGCCCGCCTGTCAGCGACGAGTTTCTCCAGCTTGTTCATTTGCGCCACGCCCACCGCCGCCTGAATATCGGAGAGGCGCAGATTGAAGCCCAGGCGATCAAAGGTGCCCATGGTCCAGGGGCCATGTGGCTCGATGTCAGCAGATGGCAGACCCGTGGTGCCATGGTTGCGCAATGACCTGACCACATTGGCAAGTTCCGGATCGTTGGTGGTGACAGCCCCGCCCTCGCCGGTGGTGACGACCTTGCGCGGATGAAACGAGAAGCAGCCGAAATCGCCGAGCGCGCCGACCGGCTCGCCCTTGTAGGTGGTGGCGATGGCACAGGCGGCATCCTCGATGATGCGGATGCCGCGCGGCGCGCAAATGGCGCGGATTTCATCCATCGGCGCGGCAAGGCCGAACAGATGCACGGCGACCACGGCCTTGGTGCGCGGCGTGATCGCCGCCTCCAGCGCCTTGGGGTCAATGTTGAATGTTGTCAGGTCAATATCAGCGAAGACCGCCTTCGCCCCGACATATTCCGCCGAATGCGCACTGGTTATCCAGGTGAAGGCGGGCACAATCACCTCATCCTCAGGGCCCAGCCCCAGTGCCATTGTGGCCAGGTGCAGCGCTGCCGTGCAGGAGGTGCAGGCCATCGCGAAGGCCGCGCGCTGATTGGCGGCAATCATCTTCTCGAAGCGCTCTGTCATGGGCCCTTGCGTCACCCATTTCGAGGCAAGCACGGCACGCACCATCTCCACTTCAGTTTCGTCGAAGCTCGGCTCGGTGATGTTGATCATGGTTTGCATGGGCAGGTGCTCTTTTGTGGTGACAGTTTCAGTTAGACGCCCGGTCAAGCGGGCCAGCCGCATTGACGAGAGCATCGCGCATGAGTTCAGGCGAGGAGTATTGCGTGATCCAGTCCATTCCCGCCCGGCCTATGGTCTCAAGATCGGTGGTTCCGTCGCAGATTCCGCGCATCAGGCGCGCAATATCCGCAGCTGTTCTGGCCTCAAGCACTGGGAGTTCGGGGCGCAGTTCACGTCTCGCCCAAGCCGGCGGCGGCGCGATATGGGCGATGACGGGCGTGCCGAAACATGCTGCTTCCCGCGCCGCAGTGCCAATATGGCCAAGCGTGACTTGATCGAACACAACGTCGCTCGCAGCATAGAACTCGCACAGCAGCGGCTTGGACAGTGCGGCATCAAGCATGCGTATGTTGGGGCGGCCCCTGGCCCATTCCCTGAGCGCTTCGAGATCAGCCCCCCAGCCAGTGAAGATGAAGCAGAACGAGCTGGATGCCGGCTCAGCGTCAATGGCGGCCATTAGCCTGTCCTGCCCCTTCCATTTCCAATCCACTCGCGACGGCACGAACATGCTGAAACGCTGCTCGACGGGCGCGACCCCTGTTTCCGAAAGCAGTGCATTGAGCCTTGTGCGCCGTGTCGCGGCATCGAGCATACCGCCCGCGACAAAGGGCATCGACACACGCTGGAACTTTGCCGGGCGAAAATGCCTCACCAGATTGAACAGTCCGCCTGTCAATGATGCGTGCTGGAAATACTTCGTATTGGTCAGGATCGCGCGGGTCTTGCGGAAGGCTGCTCGCAGAAGCTTGCCTTGTTC
>JBOFIL010000070.1:0-6986 GCA_051650165.1 Allobosea sp. | reverse complement strand
TGAGTGCTGAAGGTGCGGGCTTGAGCTGGCGGCGGGCGGGCGCGGCTGTGAGCGTGCGCGGCGGGCCCACAGTGGGGCTGGTCGCGGTGGCCGCAATTGGCGCGGCTGGCCTGGCTGCCTGAGCTTTCACGCTATCCGGCATTGCACTCAAGGCCGCCAGGGCGGCGCTGCCCTTCAACACGTCACGGCGATCCATGGTTGTCCTGCTTGGTTTAAATTCTTGTCTGCAACACCTCACTCATGAGCGAGGCGCGCGTTTCCGGCAAGTTTATGCACCAAGCTTGTGCACACAGGGAGTATCTTCGGCAGATAAGTGCGCAGATAAGTTTACTGTGCATTTTTTTGCTGCGGAACTCACGCGACCTGATATAGGGGCGCGTCCCGATGTGGAAATGTCGCGGCGTGCAGTCTTGTGCGCCTCTCGTTCACCCACGTCGTTCTGACGCGCCAGATCGGCGGTGCGGCGAAGCTGGCGGGCGTGGCGGAATTGGTAGACGCACTGGATTTAGGTTCCAGCGGCGCAAGCTGTGGGGGTTCGAGTCCCTCCGCCCGCACCATTCGTTGTGTCTGTCTGCCGCCAGAAAACCGTCGAATTCGGCGGTGGGCAACCAAAAATGGCCGTTTTTTGGCTGTTTAACCCGATTTCGTACAAGAATTTCGCAAACGGAAGACGAAAATGCAACTGACCGAAACCCTGTCGCAAGGCCTCAAGCGCGAATTCCAGGTGGTGTTGAACGCCGCTGACCTGAAGGCGAGGTTAGAGGACGGCCTTGCTGGCTTGCAGGGCAAGGTGCGCATGAATGGGTTCCGCCCCGGCAAGGTGCCGCCGGACCATTTGCGCAAGCTCTATGGCCGCTCGGTCATGTCTGATGTGCTGCAGAATGCAGTCAATGAGGCCAACCAGAAGATTGTCTCTGACAACGGCCTCAAGCTCGCCATGGAACCGCAGGTGCGGTTTCCGGAAGACAAGGAAACGGTCGAGGCCGCGATGGAGGCCAAGGGTGATCTCTCCTTCACCGTGGCGCTCGAAGTGTTGCCTAAGATCGAACTCGCTGATGTCTCTGGCGTGTCGCTCACGCGCCTGACCGCAGATGTGCCGGCCGAAGATGTGCAGGCCGCGCTGGAGCGCATGGCTGCCGGCCAGCGCGCCTATGCCACCAAGGGTGATAAAGCGAAGGCCGCTGAGGGTGATCGCCTGATCATCGATTTCACCGGCACGCTCGATGGCCAGCCATTCGAGGGCGGCAAGGGCGAGGGGCTCTCGCTGGATTTGGGCTCCAACCAGTTCATTCCGGGCTTCGAGGCTCAGATGGTTGGCGCCAAGGTCGGCGAGACGCGCACCGTGAAGGTGTCCTTCCCTGAAAACTACATGGCCGAGAACCTTGCCGGTCGCCCGGCTGAGTTCACGGTCACAGTGAAGGATGTGCAGGGGCCTGGCGAACTCAAGATCGATGACGAACTCGCCAAGGGCTTCGGCATGGAGACGCTGGACGGATTGCAGGAGGCGGTGAAGGCCCAGATCGGGCGTGAGTTCACCACCCAGTCACGCCGCAAGCTGAAGAAAGACCTGCTCGACGCGCTTGACACCACCTACAGCTTCGAACTGCCGCCCACACTGGTGGAGCAGGAGTTTGCCAATGTCTGGCGTCAGGTCGAAAATGACCTGAAGACTGCCGGCAAGAGCTTTGCGGATGAGGGCACCACGGAAGAGGCCGCCCGCGCCGATTACATGAAGATCGCCGAACGTCGCGTGCGCCTTGGCCTCGTGCTCGCCGAGATCGGCGACAAGGCCGAGGTCAAGATCAACGATGACGAGGTGACGCAGGCCCTGATCGAGCGCGCCCGCAGCTTCCCCGGACAGGAAAAGCAGGTCTGGGATTATTACCGCAACAACCCGCAGGCACTGGCCGAGCTGCGCGCGCCCATCTTCGAAGAGAAGGTGGTCGACCATCTGCTCGCACAGGTGAAGGTCACCGACAAGACCGTCACCCGCGAGGCGCTGTTCGATGATGGCGCGGATGACGAGGCCCCCAAGGCTGAAGCCAAGCCTAAGAAAGCCGCCAAGAAAAAAGCCGAATAAGGCTCAGGCAACATTCCAACAGATCATGCGGCGGCCCATTGTGGCCGCCGTTTTGTTTTGTTCTGGATTTTCGGGGTGTCCCGTTTTGAAGCCCGGCGCAACCCGCCTCTTTCGCTTGTCGTCAGGGATGTCTATGTCAGGGAGGCGACAGCGCGGGCGTTGAGTCTGCCGCGCCTGATCATCAATCCCTTCAGCCGCAGCACAAGGTTCTCCCCGATGCGTGATCCGATCGATACCTACATGAATCTCGTGCCGATGGTGGTCGAGCAGTCGAGCCGCGGCGAGCGCGCCTTCGACATTTATTCGCGCTTGCTGCGTGAGCGCATCATCTTTCTGACTGGCCCGGTCGAGGATTATTCTGCCTCGCTGATTGTGGCGCAGCTGCTCTTTCTCGAAGCAGAGAACCCCAAGAAGGAAATCTCCTTCTACATCAACTCGCCCGGCGGCGTGGTGACCTCTGGCCTCTCGATCTACGACACGATGCAGTTCATCCGCTGCCCGGTGACGACGCTGTGCATCGGTCAGGCTGCCTCGATGGGCTCGCTGCTGCTGTGCGCTGGCGCAAAGGACATGCGCTTCGCCCTGCCGAATGCGCGCATCATGGTGCACCAGCCCTCCGGCGGCTTCCAGGGTCAGGCAACGGACATCCTCATCCATGCCGAAGAGATCAAGGCGCTGAAGCGCCGCCTCAACGAGATCTATGTCAGGCACACTGGCAAGGAACTCGCCGTGATTGAAAACGCGCTTGAGCGCGACAACTTCATGACTGCTGAAGCAGCGCGGGATTTCGGCCTGATCGACCGCGTGATCGACAAGCGTGAGGATGTCGAGTGAGCCGAATCAACAGGCACTGCGAAAGATGCAGGGCCGATTGATTTGAAACACTGGCCGATATGGCCCATATATTGACAGGCCGGGGCGCGATATTTGCCTTTTGCGCTTCTGCTTGGGTGACTGCAGCCGGTTTTGAGTTGGCAAGATGCGCGATGTGACGGCGCGTTAACGAATGAGTTGCAGTTAAGGGCGTCATATTGGCGATGTGGGTGCCGAATCGAATGAAATGGCTGGGTCTGGCGGGAAGCGCTGTCACAGCAAGGTCTGACGGAGACAAGCGATGAGCAAGACAAGCGGTGGCGACTCCAAGAGCACGCTGTATTGCTCCTTCTGCGGCAAGAGCCAGCATGAGGTGCGCAAACTCATAGCCGGGCCGACAGTGTTCATCTGCGATGAATGCGTCGAGCTTTGCATGGACATCATCCGCGAGGAGAGCAAATCCGCGCTGGTGAAAACCAAGGATGGCGTGCCGACGCCGCGCGAGATCCGCAAGGTGCTTGATGATTATGTCATCGGCCAGGATCACGCCAAGAAGGTGCTCGCTGTGGCGGTTCACAACCACTACAAGCGCCTTGGCCATGCCACAAAGAACAATGATGTCGAGCTGGCAAAATCCAACATTCTGCTGATCGGCCCAACAGGCTCCGGCAAGACGCTGCTGGCGCAGACCCTGGCACGCATCCTTGATGTGCCCTTCACCATGGCAGATGCCACGAGCCTGACCGAGGCCGGTTATGTCGGTGAGGATGTCGAGAACATCATTCTGAAGTTGCTTCAGGCCTCCGATTACAATGTCGAGCGGGCGCAGCGCGGCATCGTCTACATCGACGAGATCGACAAGATTTCCCGCAAGTCCGACAACCCGTCCATCACGCGCGACGTGTCGGGCGAAGGCGTGCAGCAGGCGTTGCTCAAGATCATGGAAGGCACGGTTGCCTCCGTGCCGCCGCAAGGCGGGCGCAAGCATCCGCAACAGGAGTTCCTGCAGGTCGACACCACCAACATCCTGTTCATCTGCGGTGGTGCCTTCGCAGGGCTCGACAAGATCATCTCGACACGCGGGCAGGGCGGCACCACCATCGGCTTCGGCGCGAAGGTGAAGGGCCCGGATGACCGGCGCACCGGCGCTGTGTTCCGCGAGGTGGAGCCGGAAGATCTGCTGAAATTCGGTTTGATCCCGGAGTTTGTCGGTCGTCTGCCGGTGATCGCCACCCTCGAAGATCTCGACGAGGCAGCCCTGAAAACCATCCTCACCGAGCCGAAGAACGCCCTGGTGAAGCAGTTCCAGCGTCTGTTCGAGATGGAAGACGCGGAGCTGTCCTTCACCGACGAGGCGCTGAACCTCGTGGCCCGCCGGGCCATCGAGCGCAAGACTGGCGCACGCGGCCTGCGCTCGATCCTGGAAGGTATCCTGCTTGAGACGATGTATGAGCTACCTGACTACGAGAATGTCGAGCAGGTGGTGATCAGCCCCGAAGTGGTCGAAGGCAAATCCCGTCCGCTCGTGATCTACGGCGAGCGCGAGCCCGAGAAGGCCGAAGGCGCCGCTTGAGGCACTTGACTCGCGGTTACCTGTTTTCAAAAGTAGGGAAGCAATCGACAGCGCTCGATTGCTTCTTTTGCTTTGGGGGGCCTATGAAGACCAAGTGTTTTTCTGCTCTGCTGGCCGTTGCATTGGCCGGATGCGCATCTTCGTCTGGTGACATCACCGCTACTTACGTCTCACCGATCCAATATCAGAATCACACTTGCAAACAGTTGGGTGAAGAAGCCGAGGGCGTTTCACGCCGTGCGGCTCAGCTTGCGGGCGCGCAAGACTCGCGCCGTTCGACCGATGCAGTGGCGACGACAGTTGGTGTGATTGTTTTCTGGCCAGCCTTGTTCGCTGTGAAAGGTGACGGCGCGACCGCTTCCGAGCTGGCGCGCACCAAAGGCGAGATGGAAGCCATCGAGAAAGCGTCGATCCTGAAGAAATGCGGCATCACTTTCCAGCGTGCTCCAACTCCTTCGTGATCTGTTAACCAGACCCGCCCATTCTTCACACAGGCTTGATCGCACAGCCGGCTTGAAACCTGTCGGCATAGGGGCCAACTTGTCATCCGTTGAAACAGAGTCGCGTGCCTGGATCAGGGCGCGGCAAGGGCATGGCATCTGCGACTTGCGTTGCGGCGCCAGATTGCCCGCCTGATCGGTCGCCACTTCCGGGGCCGGCGGGTTGAAGCAAAGGACATGAAGATGGCTGCAAACAAGCCGCACCCCAAGCCCGAAGCCGGCACGATCGGAACCTATCCGGTTCTGCCGCTGCGCGATATTGTCGTCTTCCCGCATATGATCGTGCCGTTGTTTGTCGGCCGCGAGAAGTCGATCAAGGCGCTTGAAGAGGTGATCAAAACCGACAGCCTGATCCTGCTCGCGACGCAGAAGAACGCGGCGGATGATGATCCGGCAACCGATGACATTTACGAGATCGGCACAGTTGCCACTGTGCTTCAGCTGCTGAAATTGCCCGACTCGACCGTCAAGGTGCTGGTCGAAGGCGTGGGCCGCGCCAAGGTGCGCAGCTATCTCGATGACAAGGGCGTGTATCGCGCCGAGGTCGAAATTCTCGCCGAGGAGGCGGGTGCGAAGGTCGAGGTCGAGGCGATGGCCCGCTCGGTCATCAGCGAATTCGAAAATTATGTGAAGCTCAACAAGAAGATTTCGCCTGAGGTCGTGGCTGCGGTGACGCAGATCGACGAGCCTTCCAAGCTGGCGGACACTGTCGGCTCGCATCTGGCGGTAAAGATCGCCGACAAGCAGGCTGTGCTGGAAACCCTTTCTTTGCCCAAGCGGCTGGAGAAGGTGCTGGGCCTGATGGAGAGCGAAATCTCCGTGCTTCAGGTCGAGAAGCGCATCCGCTCGCGCGTCAAGCGACAGATGGAGAAATCCCAGCGCGAATACTATCTCAATGAGCAGATGAAGGCGATCCAGAAGGAGCTGGGCGACGGCGAGGAGGGCAAGGATGAGCTTTCCGAGCTGGAAGATCGCATTGCTCGCACCAAATTCACCAAGGAAGCCCGCGACAAGGCCATCGCCGAGCTGAAGAAGCTCAAGCAGATGTCGCCCATGTCGGCAGAAGCCACTGTGGTGCGCAATTACCTCGACTGGATGCTTGGTATCCCCTGGGGCAAGAAATCCAAGATCAAGAAAGACCTCAAGGCCGCGCAAGACCTGCTCGACGAGGATCATTTCGGCCTCGACAAGGTCAAGGACCGCATCGTCGAGTATCTCGCTGTGCAGCAGCGCCAGAACAAGCTGACCGGGCCGATCCTCTGCCTCGTCGGCCCGCCTGGCGTCGGCAAGACCTCGCTGGGCAAATCCATCGCCAAGGCGACAGGACGCGAGTTCGTGCGCATGTCTCTTGGCGGCGTGCGTGACGAGGCCGAAATACGCGGCCACCGGCGCACCTATATCGGCTCAATGCCTGGCAAGATCATCCAGTCGATGAAGAAAGCCAAGACCTCCAATCCGCTGATCCTGCTCGATGAAATCGACAAAATGGGCCAGGATTTCCGCGGCGATCCATCAGCGGCGCTGCTGGAGGTGCTGGACCCGGAGCAGAACTCGACCTTCAACGATCACTATCTGGAGGTGGATTACGATCTCTCGAATGTGATGTTCGTGACGACGGCGAACACGCTCAACATTCCGCCTCCGCTGCTGGACCGCATGGAGACGATCCGGATTGCTGGCTATACCGACCCTGAGAAGGCCGAGATCGCGCGCCGCCACCTGATCCCCGAGGCCGTGAAGAAGCACGGCCTGCTGGAGAAGGAGTGGTCGATCGACGACGAGGCGCTGCAGATGCTGATCCGGCGCTACACGCGCGAGGCCGGCGTCCGCAACCTGGCCCGCGAGCTCTCCAACCTCGCCCGCAAGGCGGTGAAGGAGATCCTGCTGTCGAAAAAGAAGAAGGTTCCTGTCACCGCCAAGACCCTGCCGGACTTCCTCGGCGTGCCCAAGTATCGCTACGGCGAGACGGAAACCGAGGATCAGGTCGGCGTCGTCACGGGGCTGGCGTGGACCGAGGTGG
>JBOFIL010000069.1:0-7907 GCA_051650165.1 Allobosea sp. | reverse complement strand
GGCCAATCTGAAACGTCTTGGCATTGAGGCGCGCTCACGCATTGTCGATGGCGCGCAATATGGCCGCCGCATGAATGAGTATGATTTCGATATGGCGGTCCAGGCGCTTGGCGGCTCGGCCTTGCCGGGCGAGTCGCTGCGCGTCGTTTATGGCTCGGAAGCGGCGCGCACCAATGGCACGCGCAACATTGCCGGGATTGCCGACAAGGCAGTCGATGCCATGCTGGATCGCATCGCCAATGCCAAATCCCGCATCGATCTCACCATTGCCTGCCGCGCGCTGGATCGCATTTTGCGCGCCGGGCATTACTGGGTGCCGATGTGGTGGAACCCCACACTGTGGATCTCGCACTGGGACATGTATGAGAGGCCGGGCGTGGAGCCCAAGCTCTCCTCAGGCGCACCCGGCACATGGTGGTTCTCGCCTGAGAAAGCCCGGAAGATAGGCAAGATTTGATGGCCGCCTATATCGCCCGCCGCCTGCTGCTCATGATCCCGACGTTGTTCGGCATCTTGCTGATTTCCTTCACCATCGTGCAGTTTGCGCCGGGCGGGCCTGTTGAGCGCATGATCGCGCAGCTGTCGGGCCAGGATGCCGGCGCGTCCAACCGCATCTCGGGCGGCGGCAGCGATCTGGCGGGCGCCACCACGGCGGCGGAGGGTGGCACCTCGGCCTATCGCGGCGCGCAGGGGCTGGACCCCGGCTTCATCAAGGAGCTGGAAAAGCAGTTCGGCTTCGACAAGCCGGCGCATGAGCGCTTCTTCAAGATGCTGACCGATTATGCCCGCTTTGATTTCGGCAAGAGCTATTTCCGCGATGCGCCAGTGTTGCAGCTGATCAAGGAGAAACTCCCCGTCTCGATCACGCTCGGCCTTTGGATGACGCTGCTCTCCTATGCGATCTCGATACCGCTTGGCATCAGGAAGGCGATGAAGGATGGTTCGCGCTTCGATGTCTGGACCAGCGCGGTGGTGATTGTCGGCTATGCCATCCCGGGCTTTCTCTTCGCCATTCTGCTTATCGTGCTTTTCGCGGGTGGCTCCTTCTGGCAGATTTTCCCGCTGAGGGGCCTGACCTCGGATAATTGGGCGCAGCTCAATGGTTTCGAGAAGGCGCTGGATTATGCTTGGCACATCACGCTGCCGGTGCTCGCCATGGCGCTTGGGGCCTTTGCCACATCCACGCTGCTCACCAAGAACTCGTTCCTCGATGAAATCCGCAAGCAGTATGTGCTGACCGCGCGGATGAAGGGCCTCACCGAAAACCGCGTGCTCTATGGCCATGTCTTCCGCAATGCGATGCTGATCGTGATTGCCGGCTTTCCCGGCGCGTTCGTGCATGCGCTGTTCGCCGGCTCGCTCCTGATCGAAACCATCTTCTCGCTGGATGGCTTAGGCTTGCTGTCGTTCGAGGCAATCGTGAACCGGGATTATCCGGTGGTGTTCGCCAACCTGTTCATCTTCTCGCTGATCGGGCTGGTGGTGCATCTCGTCACCGACATCACCTACACGCTGGTTGACCCCCGCATTGATTTCGAGACGCGGGAAACATGAAGCTCACACCGATCAATCAACGCCGTTTTGCCAACTTTCGCGCCAATCGCCGCGGCTGGTGGAGCCTGTGGATTTTCCTCACCATCTTCGTGCTGTGCCTTTTTGCCGAATTCATCGCCAATGATCGCCCCATTCTCGTTCGCTACAAGGGTGAATGGCTGTTTCCGGTGGCCGTGACTTACCCTGAGGAGAAGTTCGGCGGGTTTCTGGCACAGACCGATTATCGCGATCCGGTGATCCAGAAGGAGATCGACGCCAATGGCTTCGCGCTCTGGCCGCCGGTGCGCTTCTCTTACCGCACGCACAATCTCGATTTGCCGACGCCCGCGCCCTCCGCGCCAACATGGCTATTGAGCGAAGAGCAATGTCGCGTGATGGCTGAGCGCAAGGGCGTCAAGGGCTGCGGGGGGCTAGAAAAGAACTGGCTTGGCACCGATGATCAAGGCCGTGATGTTCTCGCGCGGCTGATTTATGGCTTTCGCATCTCGGTACTGTTCGGTTTGATCCTGGCCGGCGTGTCATCCGTGATCGGCATCGCGGTGGGGGCGATGCAGGGCTATTTTGGCGGCAAGGTCGATCTCATCGGCCAGCGCTTCATCGAAATCTGGACCTCGATCCCGGCGCTTTATTTGCTGATCATCGTCTCGTCGCTGATCACGCCGGGATTCTTCGTGCTGCTGGGCATCTTGCTGCTGTTTTCATGGGTGGCGCTGGTGGGCGTGGTGCGGGCCGAATTCCTGCGCGCGCGCAATTTCGAGTATGTCCGCGCCGCCCGCGCGCTTGGCCTCTCCGATGGCAAGATCATGATGCGGCATTTGCTGCCAAATGCCATGGTAGCCACGCTGACCTTTCTGCCCTTCATCCTGAATGGCTCGATCACGACGCTGACCTCGCTGGACTTTCTGGGCTTCGGCCTGCCGCCCGGCTCGCCTTCGCTGGGCGAATTGCTCCAGCAGGGCAAATCCAACCTGCAAGCGCCATGGCTCGGCCTGTGTGGCTTTGTTGTTATCGCCATGATGCTCTCGCTCTTGGTGTTTGTCGGCGAGGCGGTGCGCGATGCGTTTGATCCGCGAAAGACATTCGCGTGAGGAACAAAACGCCCGCGAGCGCCCCCCTCCTCGATGTGCGCGATCTCTCTGTCGCCTTCCGCCAGGGCGGCAAGGAGACGCTTGCGGTGGACCGCGTGTCGTTCATGCTTGAGCGCGGCCAAACGTTGGCGCTGGTCGGCGAATCCGGCTCGGGCAAATCCGTCTCGGCGCTGTCGATCCTGAAATTGCTGAACTACCCTGCTGCGTTTCACCCCTCTGGCGAAATCCTGTTCAAGGGGCAGGATTTGCTCAAAGCCGACGAGGACGCCCTGCGCAAGGTGCGCGGCAATGACATTACCATGGTGTTTCAGGAACCGATGACCTCGCTGAACCCGCTGCATCCTATCGAGCGGCAGATTGGCGAAATCCTCGAATTGCATCGCGGGCTTTCGGGAGAAGCCGCAAAACGGCGCACGCTCGAACTGCTGGAGATGGTCGGCATCCGTGATGCAGCCAGCCGGCTGGATGCTTTCCCGCATCAGCTCTCTGGCGGGCAGCGCCAGCGCGTGATGATTGCCATGGCGCTGGCGAACGAGCCGGATTTGCTGATTGCCGATGAGCCAACCACAGCGCTTGATGTCACCGTGCAGGCGCAAATTCTGAAGCTCTTGAAGGAGCTTCAAGGCCGCCTCGGCATGGCCAAGCTCTTCATCACCCATGATCTCGGCATCGTCCGCAAATTCGCCGATCATGTCGCTGTGATGCTCAAGGGCAAGATTGTCGAGGAAGGGCCGGTCGCGGCCGTGTTCGACAACCCGCAGCATGAGTACACGCGCCGTCTGCTCGCCGCTGAGCCCAAGGGCAGGCCGGGGCCGGTGGCGGCAGGCGCGCCCGTGCTGGTGGAGGCGGGGCCGATCAAGGTCTGGTTCCCGATCAAGAAAGGCTTCTTCCGCTCGACTGTTGGCCATGTGAAGGCGGTGGACGGCGTGAGCGTGCGGGTGCGCGCCGGCGAGACATTGGGCGTTGTCGGCGAGTCAGGTTCTGGCAAGACCACGCTGGGGCTGGCCATCCTCAGGCTCATCTCATCGGAAGGCCCGGTCGTGTTCATGGGCCGCGAGTTGCAGGGCTTGAAGGCCAGCGCGCTGCGCCCGCTCCGCCGCGATTTGCAGGTGGTATTTCAAGATCCGTACGGCTCGCTTTCCCCGCGCATGTCGGTCGCGGAGATTGTAGCGGAGGGGCTGACAATTCAGGAGCCGGACCTCACGGACGAAGCAAGCCGCGCCCGTGTCGCGGATGCATTGCGTGATGTCGGGCTCGATCCATCCGCGCTGGACCGCTACCCGCATGAGTTTTCCGGCGGCCAGCGTCAGCGCATTGCGATAGCGCGCGCCATGGCGCTGAACCCGAAGCTGGTGGTGCTGGATGAACCAACCTCGGCGCTTGATATGTCGATCCAGAGCCAGATTGTCGATTTGCTGCGCGATCTTCAGGCGAAGCGCGGGCTTGGATACATCTTCATCAGCCATGACCTGAAGGTGGTCCGCGCACTCTCTCACCGCGTGATGGTGATGCAGAATGGCCGCATTGTGGAAGAGGGCGACGCAGGCGAACTCTTCGCTGCGCCTAAGACCGCCTATACACGCGCGCTGTTCTCGGCGGCGTTTGATCTCGACACTGTCGATCATGAGGCCGTAAACAGCTAGGCCTGTCACACGCGCACCACGGAAGCTCATGCCGGACGAGAGGACCATCCCAGACCGCAACCGGCTCACCGCTGTTGTGCTTGATCCAGCCTCGATCCGTGCCGGCACGCCGGATCAGGAGCATGAGCGCGCCATCGCGATCTATGATCTGGTCGAGCAGAACAGCTTCGCGCTGCCTGAGCGGGAGGAGGGGCCTTATTTACTGTTCCTCAGCCTTGCCGAGCGCAAATTGCTGTTCGAGGTGAGGCATGAAAGCGGGCCCGTGCTGGTCACGCATTTGCTTTCGCTGACGCCATTCGGGCGGCTGATCCGCGATTACCAGATGATCTGCGACAGCTATTTTGCCGCCATCCGCACCTCTTCGCCGACGCAGATCGAGGCCATCGATATGGGAAGGCGCGGCGTGCACGATGAGGCTGCCGTTGTGCTGAAGGAGCGTCTTTCCGGCAAGGTCGAGATCGACCATGGCACTGCGCGCCGGCTGTTCACCCTTGTCTATGCGCTGCACTGGAAAGGGTGAGGCGCGTGAGTGAGGTGCCACCCGCAACGGCTTTTGTGCCCGGGTCCGCACCCGCATCAGAGCTGTCGCCTGGCATGGCCAACCCCAAGCCGGTGCAGAGTGTGTTGTTCATGTGCGCGCTCAATCAGGTGCGATCCCCGATGGCCGAGGGAATGGCCAAGCACTTCTTCGGCAAATCGATCTATGTCCAATCCGCCGGTGTGCGCAAAGGCGAGGTTGATGGCTTCATGCTCGCCGTGCTGGATGAGCTGGGCATTGATGCCAAGAAGCATCGCCCGCGCACCATCACCGAGCTGGAGGAATGGGAGGGGCTGAATTTCGATCTGATCATCACCCTCTCACCCGAAGCCCACCACAAGGCGCTCGACCTGACTCGCACGATCTCGTCGGATGTCGAATACTGGCCGATGCCGGACCCGACGCTGACGCAAGGCACGCGCGAGCAGATCCTTGATGGCTACCGCGAGGTGCGCGATGCGCTGCACAGGCGCATCATGGCGCGGTTCAGGTGAGCCTCAAAACAAAACCGCCGGACGATGCCCGGCGGTTTTTGAAGTTCGCTGATCTCAGATGCGTTAGGCCGGAATGCGCTCTTCGTTTTCCTGCGGCTCGCGCAGCACATAGCCACGGCCCCACACAGTCTCGATGTAGTTCTTGCCGCCGGAAGCGTTTGCGAGCTTCTTGCGCAGCTTGCAGATGAACACATCGATGATCTTGAGTTCGGGCTCGTCCATGCCGCCA
Source organism: Allobosea sp. (assembly GCA_051650165.1). Lineage (GTDB taxonomy): Bacteria > Pseudomonadota > Alphaproteobacteria > Rhizobiales > Beijerinckiaceae > Allobosea. Next base: position 2,361 of record JBOFIL010000069.1, on the reverse strand, counting down.
TAGAGATGATTGAGGAACATCTCCTTGGTGAGGGTGGTGCCCTTGCGGAGCGAGAGCAGCTCCAGCATCTGGTATTCCTTGCCGGTGAGGTGCACGCGGGCAGCGTCGACCTCAACCGTCTTGGTGTCGAGGTTCACGATCAGGTCGCCAGTGGCGATGACTGACTGGGCGTGGCCCTTCGAGCGGCGGACAATGGCGTGGATGCGCGCCACCAGTTCGTCCTTATGGAATGGCTTGGTGAGGTAATCATCGGCACCGAAGCCGAGGCCCTTCACCTTGTCCTCGATGCCGGCGAGCCCTGAGAGAATCAGGATCGGCGTCTTGACCTTCGCCACCCGGAGCGAGCGCAGAACCTCATAACCCGACATGTCGGGGAGGTTCAGGTCGAGCAGGATGATGTCATAGTCATAGAGTTTGCCGAGGTCGACGCCCTCTTCTCCGAGATCCGTCGTGTAGACGTTAAAGCTCTCGGATTTGAGCATCAATTCGATGCTCTGGGCCGTCGCGCTATCATCTTCGATCAGCAGCACGCGCATGTGTCGTCCCCAAATTCGCCCCTGGCGGCGGCTTCACCAGCAATCCTAGGCGAAGGGTTCGCCCTGACTGCTTGTACCTCGCAACACCACGCGACACGCTATGACCAAAATGGTTAACAAACCGTGATTCGGTCACGCAAGCGGCTTAACTCATTTTGGGGAGTTTGTTGTGAAATGCCCATGAAGCGAGTCATTCCGGCAACACTCCCCGGCAGGTCAGCCGGTGGCGAACAACCGGATGCCGTGCGATACGACAACCAATCGTTAATCGCGATTGTTAACGAGCCGCGTAAACAAAAGGTTGACGTTAAGTGACAGGGCCGTCCCATCCCGGCACGGGTGAACGAATCAGGGCGCTGACAGGCGCTGCTGCCGAAATTGAATCGCATGTGACCTATGGCCGCGTCGCGGGCGTGCGTGGTCTGTTGATCGAGGTGGCAGGGCCGATCGGCGCGATGAGCCTTGGCGGGCGCATCGACATAGAGATTGCCGATGGCGCGCGTGTTGCCTGCGAAATTGTCGGCTTCGAGGGCGAGAAGGCACTCGCCATGCCCTATGGCACGATCATGGGCGTGCGCCGTGGTTGCCCGGCCTATGTCAGCAGCAACCCGCCTGGCGTTAAGCCGACATCAGCGTGGCTCGGGCGCGTGATTGATGCCTTCGCTCGCCCGGTTGATGGTGGCCCGCCATTGCCGATGGGCGACAAGCTCTATCCCTTCCGGGCTGATCCGCCCTCAGCGCACAAACGCCGCCGCGTTGGCCCGCCGCTTGATTTAGGCATTCGTTCCATCAACAGCTTCCTCACCTGCTGCCGCGGCCAGCGCATGGGCATCTTCGCCGGCTCCGGCGTCGGAAAATCTGTCCTCATATCCATGATCGCGCGCAACACGGCGGCGGATGTCTCGGTGATCGGGCTGGTGGGCGAGCGTGGCCGCGAGGTGCAGGAGTTCTTGCAGGATGATCTGGGGCCTGAAGGCCTCGCCCGCTCCGTCGTCGTGGTCGCGACCTCAGACGAGCCGGCCCTGATGAGGAAGCAGGCGGCCTATCTCACGCTTTGCCTGGCAGAGTTCTTCCGTGATGAGGGCAAACAGGTGCTCTGCATGATGGACTCGGTGACGCGCTTTGCCATGGCGCAGCGCGAGATCGGGTTGGCATCAGGCGAGCCGCCCACCACCAAAGGCTATACGCCGACGGTGTTCGCCGAATTGCCGCGCCTGCTGGAGCGCGCCGGGCCGGGGCCGGATGAGGGCGCTGTGACAGGGCTGTTCACCGTGCTTGTTGATGGCGATGATCATAACGAGCCGGTGGCGGATGCGGTGCGCGGCATTCTGGATGGGCATATCGTGATGGAGCGCGCCATTGCCGAGCGCGGGCGCTATCCGGCGATCAACATCCTCAAATCCGTCTCACGAACCATGCCGCGCTCGTGCGATCCGGCCTACTGGCCTGTGGTGCAGAAGGCGCGCCTGACCCTCGCCACCTTCTCGGACATGGAGGAGCTGATCCGCCTGGGGGCTTACCGCGCCGGCTCTTCGCCAGAAGTGGACGAAGCCATCAGGCTCAACCCGGCGCTGGAGGCCTTCCTCTCGCAGCGCAAGGAAGATGCGACCTCGATCCCGGATAGCTATGCCATGCTCGCGTCTATTCTGGGGGAGGGTTGAACAAAGCTGCTTTTTTGTGGTTTCGCGGTAACGAAAGCTCAACCTCCCTCGTTCATTATGCAGATGTCTCGCGGTGTTTATGACCTGATTTCACGGGGCTCCTGCGCCTTTGCGCAAGAGACCGAGGGTGCGTGTGGGGAGTTCGAGACGAATGAAATCGCGTG
>JBOFIL010000068.1:0-2353 GCA_051650165.1 Allobosea sp. | reverse complement strand
ATGGGTCTGCCTTTGCCGAAAAGATCCGGCCATTGAAATGCGCTTGAACTTTCTTGGCCTCGCCATGCGTCAGGGGCGTGGCAAGGTCAATGGTGCATTAGATTATTGGAAAACGGGCCGGGGGTGGCAGCCCAGAGGGAGTTATTCCGTGCCGCGCTTTGAGCGCCCGGCATGTTCCACCCCGTCCTGGGAGTGGGTTTGATCTGTCGCGGCAGCATCAGCCGCGTTCCCGGTGCTCGCACGCACCCGCGCCTGTTGCTTGCGGCGCTTCAGGTTCTCCCGCAGCGCCGCAGCCAACCGCTCATTCTTCTGATCCTGTGGCGATTTTGGGGCCATGGCGGCGGGATAAGCCGAAATGCGCGGCGAGGGAAGGGGCCTCATTGCGCCGGCTAGCTGCTTGTGGCACACATGGTTCGTTCGTTTCCGAGGGGTGTCCCGATGAGGGGCTGAGATGGAGCAATGCTCCGGACCCTTACGAACCTGATCCGGGTCATGCCGGCGAAGGGACGGGAACGCGATGGCGGGAGCCTTTTGCAAAACCCGCCTTGGCGCACCGCCCCTGATCCTCCCATGATCTCAAATGGAATAATCTTGTGCTGCGTGGATGCACGTGGCTCGCCTTTTGGGAGGTTGATTGCCATGAACGCGCCGACAAAACTCTCCGCCCAGCCCGCCCCGCAAAGCGTGACGACCGGGCCCATTCAGGGCTCGCGTAAGGTTTATGCCGCGCCGGCCTCACATCCGCACATCAAAGTGCCCTTCCGCGAGATCGTCCTGACGGACGCCAATGAGGCCCCTGTGCGGGTTTATGACCCCTCCGGACCCTATACCGAGACTGATGCGCGGATTGACCTCAACAAGGGCCTGCCGCAAATCCGCGAAAGCTGGATGGCGGGGTATGGCTTCGAGACCATTCAGGGCCGCGAAATCAAGCCTGAGGACAATGGCGCTGTGGGGCCGGCCAGCCTCGTGCCGCATTGCCCGGCGGAGCGCATTCTGCGCCGCGCCAAACCCGGCCAGATGGTCACGCAATATGAGTTTGCGAGGGCCGGCATCATCACGCCGGAGATGATTTATGTCGCCCATCGCGAAAACCTCGCCCGCGAGGTGATGCTGGAAGGCGCGAAAGAGCGGATGCTCGATGGCGAAAGCTTTGGCGCATCCGTGCCGGAATTCGTGACGCCTGAGTTTGTGCGTAGCGAAATCGCGCGCGGGCGGGCGATCATCCCCGCGAACATCAACCATACCGAATTGGAGCCGATGGCGATTGGCCGGAATTTCCTGGTCAAGATCAACGCCAATATCGGCAATTCGGCGGTGACATCGGGCGCGGCAGAAGAGGTCGAGAAGCTGGTCTGGGCCATCCGCTGGGGCGCGGATACGGTGATGGACCTCTCGACGGGGCGCAACATCCACAACATCCGCTCATGGATCCTGCGCAACTCGCCGGTTCCGATCGGCACGGTTCCGATCTATCAGGCGCTGGAGAAGGTGGGCGGAGACCCCGCCAAGCTCGATTGGGAGGTGTTCAAGGACACGCTGATCGAGCAGGCCGAGCAGGGCGTCGATTATTTCACCATCCATGCCGGCGTGCGCCTGCCCTATGTGCCGCTGACCGCCAGCCGCGTCACCGGCATCGTGTCGCGCGGCGGCTCGATCATGGCGCGCTGGTGCCTGGCGCACCACAAGGAGAGCTTCCTTTATGAGCGCTTCGACGAGATCTGCGACATCATGCGCGCCTATGATGTGTCGTTCTCATTGGGCGACGGTCTGCGCCCCGGCTCGATTGCGGACGCCAATGACCGCGCGCAATTCGCCGAATTGGAGACACTCGGCGAGCTGACCAAGGTGGCCTGGGACAAGGGCTGCCAGGTGATGATCGAAGGCCCCGGCCATGTGCCGATGCACAAGATCAAGGAGAACATGGACAAGCAGCTGCGCGAATGCGGCGAGGCGCCCTTCTACACGCTTGGGCCGCTCACCACCGATATCGCGCCGGGCTATGACCACATCACATCGGGCATTGGCGCGGCGATGATCGGCTGGTTCGGTTGCGCCATGCTTTGCTATGTCACGCCGAAGGAGCATCTCGGCTTGCCAAACCGCGATGATGTGAAGACCGGCGTCATCACCTATCGCATCTCCGCCCATGCGGCGGACTTGGCCAAGGGCCACCCGGCGGCCAAGCTGCGCGATGATGCCCTCTCCAAGGCGCGGTTCGAGTTCCGCTGGGAGGACCAGTTCAACCTCTCGCTCGACCCGGATACCGCCCGCGCTTACCATGACGAGACCCTGCCGAAGGACGCCCACAAGACCGCGCATTTCTGCTCGATGTGCGGGCCGAAATTCTGCT
>JBOFIL010000067.1:0-6926 GCA_051650165.1 Allobosea sp. | reverse complement strand
GATGCCAAATCGATAGTCCAAAGCGCCAAGCTATTCTGCGAACTATCCTCAATGGTTTCGGGATTGAACTGCATTCCACGGAATTACAGGTAAGAGCCACGGTCGACAATTTTGCGCTCCGTAAGCATAATTTAATTCAAGCAATTCTGTCAGCGCACGATATGTTTTTTTTAGCTTCTTCGACTATCGAAGCACTTTTCTTCGAAGATGTGGCCGCATGGCTAGAAAATGCCGAAATTCGATTCACGCCAAGAGTTAAGTTCTCCGGCAAGACCGGCTTTGACCACATGTTCGATTTTGTGATCCCAAAATCAAAAAACGCTTCCGAGCGCATCATACGTGCAATCAATAATCCAAATCGCAACACAGCTCAGAACCTCATAATGGCTTGGATCGACACGAAAGAAAGTCGACCTGAGAGTTCTGAGCCAATTGCCTTCCTCAATGACAACGAAAAGATTATTCCGGGCAATGTCACCGAAGCTCTTCGTAATTACGGGATCACACCTGTGGTCTGGAGCAACCGCGATCAATATCGTGAAAAATTAAGCGCCTAAATCTCTTGAATCTACCCTGCGTCTTCAACCCAGTGCAAAACTCACGAAAGCTAAAACAGCATGTCAGCCACAGTCGAGCTGCCGCTCTGGCTAGTGATCGTCGCGACGACGCTCGCCACCATCGGCCTGATTGACCGGCTGCTGGTGCCCACTGCACGCTGGATGCTGCGCTCCCGCGTCAACCGCGCCATTGATGAGCTCAACACCCATCTCAAACTGCACATCCAGCCCTTCAAGCTCAACCGGCGGGAAAGCCTCGCGGACAGGCTGGTGTTCGATCAGGAGGTGGTGAAGGCGGCGCAGGCCCACGCCACAGAGCACAAGGAGCCGATTGCCATCACCATGGAGCGGGTGAAGGCTTATTCCAGCGAGATCGTGCCTAATTTCAGCGCCTATGCCTATTTCAAGTTTGGCGCGAAGGCGGCGCGCTGGCTCTCGACGCTGCTGTATCGCGTGCGGCTTGGCTATATCGACCATGAGGCGTTGGCCAGGATCGACCCGGATTCAACCGTGGTCTTCGTGATGAACCATCGCTCGAACATGGATTATGTGCTCGTCACTTATATGGCCTCGGCCAGCTCCGCCCTCTCATATGCCGTGGGCGAATGGGCGCGGGTCTGGGGCCTTCAGGGCCTCATCAAGGCGATGGGGGCCTATTTCATCCGGCGCGATTCTGGCGATCCGCTCTATCGCAAGGTGCTCGCGCGCTATGTGCAGATTGCCACCATGGAGGGCGTGACGCAGGCTGTCTTCCCCGAGGGCGGCCTCACGCGCGATGGCAAATTGCGCCCCGCAAAGCTTGGTCTGCTGGGCTACATGGTCGGGCGGTTTGATGCAGAAGGCCCGCGCGATGTCGTCTTCATCCCTGTCGGCCTCAATTACGACCGCGTGCTGGAAGACCGGAACCTCACCGCGCCTGTCGAGAAGGAGGCCGGCGGCAAAGCCAAACGCATCACCGGCTGGGGCTTTGCGCGCTATCTGGGCCGCGCGCTGCGCCTCGCCTCGACGGGCAAGTGGTATCGCAATGGCTATGCCGCCGTCTCGTTTGGTGCGCCGCTCTCACTGCGCGGCTGGGTGGCAGATAACAGTGTCGATTTCCGCCGGCTGGACGAGGCAGGACGCTTTGTGGCCACGGAGAAACTCGGCGCGGAATTGATGACCCGCGTTGCGGGTGTTGTGCCTGTGCTGCCTGTCTCGCTTATTGCCGCTATCATGCAGCAGGCAGGCGAAACGGGGCTGGATGAGATTGCGCTAAAAGCCCGCGCCTCCGAGCTGATGAGCAAGCTCGAAAAGGCAGGCGTGCATGTTCACCTTCCGCGCGGCGATCTGGATTATGCCGTCAGCGCTGGCCTGCGCATGCTGGTGCTGCGCGATCTTGTGCGCGAGGCCGATGGCGTGTTCAGCGCGCGGCCTGATGAGAAGGTGCTGATCGCCTATTATGCAAATGCGATTCTGCACCATCTGGAGAAGGTAGCTCCATCATCATAAAATACCCGGAAAATCTGGTTGTCATCCCGGGCGACCATAGGGAGACCCGGGATCCAGCTTTGGAGAAATTGCTAAGGCAGCTGGATCCCGGCTCGCGCTTCGCTTGGCCGGGATGACAAGAGTACGTTGACTTGCCCCTTGACGCAGCCGATGCGAATCCTCGCTAGTAACCTTCATGGCCATCGCCGAACTGTTCCAGCACGCCGATAACCCCATCCCTGCGACCGCGCATTGCGAGATCGTCATGGCGAAGGATGGCGTTGCCTTGCGCGTCGCAAGCTGGAAGCCGATGGGCAAAAAAGCCTCACGCGGGACTGTTCTGGTGATCAACGGACGCGCCGAATTCATCGAGCGCTGGTTCGAGACCATTCAGGATTTGCGCAAGCGCGGCTTCCATGTGCTGTCATTTGATTGGCGCGGACAGGGCGGCTCAGACCGGCTGACCGGCAACCCGAAAAAGGGCCATGTGCGGCGTTTCTCGGATTACCAGCATGATCTGGCCGCCATTATCGCCGGCCCGCTCGCCAATCTGCCGCAGCCACATTTCATTCTGGCGCATTCGATGGGTGCCGCACTATGCCTTGAGGCGGCTGCGCAGAACAGACTGCCTGTGAAGCGCATGGTGGCGCTGGCCCCGATGCTTGGCCTCTCCATGGTGAAGAATGCCAAGTCAGCGGCCATGTTCGCCGCGGTCTGCGATTGGCTGGGCCTGGGGCGTGGTTTCATCCCCGGCGGCGGCGCGACATCGATCTCGACAAAGCCGTTTGAAGGCAACCGCCTGACCAATGATCCAGCGCGCTATGCCCGCAATTCTGCACTGGCAGCGGAGGCCGGGCATCTGTCAGTGGGCGACCCCACAGTGCGCTGGGTGCATGAGGCGTTCCGTTTCATGCACCGGATGAACGCCCCCAACCTCCCGCTGAAAATTGCTGTGCCAGCGCTGGTGATTGCCGCCGGCAAAGACCCGATTGTCGATCCGCGCACAGTCGAGCGCTTCGCATCGCGCCTCAAGACCGGCTCTGCGCTGGTCTTGCCAACAGCAAAACACGAAATACCCATGGAGCTGGACCCGATCCGCGAGGCGTTCTGGGCCGCTTTCGATGCCTTCATCCCCGGCGAAACCATCCTGCCGGCACAGGATAAGCCAACAGCGCAGAAGGCGTTATCCGCCGAGCATGGCAAGCAGCTTGGCATGAAGGCGCGCGTCGCCTGAGGCGACGATCTGCCCGCCTGAAGTGGCCGGCGCGCCGCTCCAGGTGGTGATGACACCGCCCGCCCCTTCGATGATCGGGATTAGCGCCACAATGTCATAAGGTTTGAGCCCGCTCTCGATGACAGCATCGACATGGCCGGCGGCGAGCATGGCATAGGCATAGCAATCGCAGCCATAGCGGGCGAGCCGGGCCTCGCGCTCCACCGCATCATAGCGCTTCCGCTCCGCCTCGCTGAACAGCGCCGGAGAGGTGGTCATCACTGTGGCGTCTGCCAGGTTTTCGCAATGGCGGGTCATCAATCGCTTCTCGTTGCCCTTTTCATGGCCCGGCCCGCGAAAATGCGCGCTGCCACCATCGCCATAAAAGCGCTCGCCAATATACGGCTGGCTCATCATGCCATAGGCGGCAGTACCATTGCGCGTGAGGCCGATCAGTGTGCCCCATACCGGCAGACCGGAGATGAAGGCACGGGTGCCGTCAATCGGGTCCAGCACCCATTGATACTCGGCATCCTCGCGCTCATTGCCGAATTCCTCGCCGATGATGCCATGAGACGGGAACTGCTCGGCGATCAGTCTGCGCATGACGACCTCGGCCGCCTTGTCAGCTTCGGTGACAGGATCGAACCCGCCAGGGCCAAGCTTGTTCTCCAGCCCGATTCGCGAGCGGAAGAACGGCAGCACGGCTTTTGCCGCCGCATCAGCCAGACGATCAACGAATGCAGGAAACTCTGTGATGCTCACGTCAAGCCCTTGTCATAGAAGAAGGTTTCATGCTAATAATTTACGGACGATTTATCGATGCAATGCAGTATAAATGTTTTTCCCGATTTCGGGATTGATTTTTTGCAGCGCAGCGATACATTGTGCAGTGCGAAAGGCGGCTCCCTCCGCCTCTCGTTGCCCTCATTGGGCGTTTCCTCCCTAGACTTGGGCCGCCACGAAAGTGAGCGGCCTTTTTTTGGTTTTGGCCTGGTCCGGCGTGATGTCAGGGCCAGCCGCATCACTCGGCTGCAAGCTGACGTGGGCTCACGACATGGGTCCAATCTTCGAAAGCCGCCGCCAGCGCGAGGCGAAGGGCAGCCCTGACAGCATCAAAACCCGCATGAGGCTCGATACGCTGTTCATCCATGTAGAGCGCACGGGTCACTTCGATTTGCAGGGCATGACGCCCGCGCTGCGGCTCGCCGTAAGCTTCAGTGATGTAGCCGCCAGCATAGGGCCTGTTGCGTGCCACACGGAAGCCCGCGGCGCGCAGGGTTGATTCGGCAATATCCACGACCACCGGCGCGGCGCTGGTGCCGTATCGGTCCCCCAGCACGATGTCGGCAACTGGCAGACCCTCGCGGGTGAGGCTGGAGGCCGGCATGGAATGCGTATCAACCAGGATGGCCGCGCCAAACCTGCCAGCAGTGCGGCTGATGAGATCGCGCAAGGTGGCATGGTAGGGCCGATACAGCTCATCAATGCGCATCAGCGCTTCATTGACCGGCAGGCGCGCGCGGTAAATATCCTGCCCGTCGCCGACGATCCGGGGAATGGTGCCGAGCCCGCCGGCCACGCGCACCGAGCGCGTGTTGGCAAAGCCCGGCAGCCGCCCTTCGAACATGCGCGGGTCCAATTCATAGGGCTCGCGGTTGACATCGAGATAGGCACGCGGGAATTCCGCGACGAGAAGCGGCGCGCCAAGCTTCACCACGTCCTGAAACAGCAGATCGACATAGGCATCTTCCGAACGGCGCAGGCTGTGGGCCGACAGCCGCGACCCGGCGATGAAGCTTGCGGGATATTGCCGCCCGGCATGGGGCGCATCGACCACCACAGGCACAGTCTGCGGGGTTGGCTCATGCAGGCGCAGCGCATGCGTGAAAACACCATGCCCCAACGCTTCCGTGGGCAGGTACAAGAGGTCATCAGGAGCAGGATCGCCCGGTTGCCTTTCACTCATGTTTGATTGGTCGCATTGGCTTGCGCCGCTGGCAAGGCGTGCAGAGTGATTGCCTGCAAGCTTGCGGTGTAAAAGCCTCAAGACAATGCGGGTTAACGGTTTCTTGACCATAAAGCAGCCTAACTGTCGCCACGCTGTGTTTGCTGCCCCTAAGCAGTCGGCGCACCATTCGTGAGCCTGTTCCAGAAGAGACCCGATCCATGTCCAAGATACTGCTGGCCGAAGACGACAATGACATGCGTCGCTTTCTCGTGAAGGCGCTCCAGAATGCCGGTTACGATGTCGCCTCGTTCGACAATGGGCTTTCGGCCTATAATCGCCTCCGCGAAGAGCCCTTCGAGCTGCTCCTCACAGATATTGTCATGCCTGAAATGGATGGCATCGAGCTGGCGCGCCGCGCGACAGAACTCGACCCGGACATCAAGGTGATGTTCATCACCGGCTTTGCCGCCGTGGCGCTGAACCCGGATTCGCAAGCCCCCAAGGATGCCAAGGTGCTCTCCAAGCCCTTCCACCTGCGCGATCTGGTCAACGAAGTGCAGAAGCTGCTCGCAGCCGCCTGAATCTGGGAAGAGCGAAGTTTCCTGACTTAACGCCGTTTGGCATCTTGCACGCCAGCCGCACTGCGGTTATAGCGGCGCATCTCGCGAAAAGCTCAGGCCGCCTGTCGGCCAGATGTTTTGCGCCGGGCGCGTAGCTCAGCGGGAGAGCACTACGTTGACATCGTAGGGGTCACAGGTTCGATCCCTGTCGCGCCCACCATTTTACACTCGGCGTTGAGACGCGTCGAACGGAGGTTATGAGATGAAGATTCGCAACTCGCTCAAGTCGCTGCGTGGACGCCATCGCGACAACCAGCTCGTGCGCCGCAAGGGCCGCGTCTACATCATCAACAAGACGCAGAAGCGCTTCAAGGCCCGCCAAGGCTGAGATAGCGGCTGAAGCCAGGTTCGCGCGCTGGACTAACAAGCCGCGCCATCTGCCAAGATGTTGTGAGGCGGAGTGCCGCAGGGCCCTCCGCCTTTCGCGTTTGTGCTGCAAATCATTTGACGTGAATATCGGCTGCACTATTCTGAGCAGCATGATGACAGTCGTGACACGGCTTTCTGCTTATTGTGCCGCCCTTGCTCCGGCTTGCGCAGCCCTTGCCAGCGCGGTTGTTTTCGGCAGCGCGGCAATGGCCCAGAGCGTGCCTCTCTCTCCCCTGCCAACGCCGCCCGCCCGTGAGGCCAAGCCCACGGTTGCAGCTCCTGCACAGCCAGCTCTGCCACAGGGCGAGCGGCTGTTCCTGCGCCTGAAAGAGGCCAAGACAGCTGAAGAGGCCAAGGGCGTGGCCACGCTGCTGGTGCGGCGCTGGTCTCGTTCGGGGTCAGATACGGCGGATTTGATCTCGACGCGGATGAAGAAGGCGAGCCAAGAGAACAACCTCAATCTTGCCATTGAGCTTGCTGACCGGCTGATCGCGCTGGAGCCGAACTGGGCTGATGCCTGGCACCAGCGCGCCGCCTTGTTCTTTCGCCTCAATGACCCGGCGCGGGCGATGTATGATCTGGCAGAGGCGCTGAAGCGCGAGCCCCGCCATTTTGTTGCGCTCTCGGGCCTTGCGTCGCTGTTGCAGCAGCAGGGCAAGGACAAGGCAGCCCTCAGGGCTTACCGCGAGGTGCTGGCGATCTATCCACTTATGGAAGGCGCAAAGCAGGCCGCCGAGAAGCTCGCGCCA